>NZ_JBICCO010000007.1:0-121925 GCF_043119405.1 Achromobacter sp. 413638 | reverse complement strand
CCCCCCCCCCCCCCCCCCCCCCCCCCCCCCCCCCCCCCCCCCCCCCCCCCCCCCGGGCCGCATCATCGATCCCAGGGAGGTGCTGCAATGAACCAGCACGGCCGCGTCTGGCGGGTAGGCGCAGATATCGACACCGACGCGCTCGCCCCGGGCGCCTACATGAAGTTCGGCATCGACGAGATCGCGCGCCATTGCCTGCAGCGCGTGCGGCCAGACTTCGCCGCCGGCGTGCGGCCCGGCGACGTGCTGGTGGCCGGGCCCAACTTCGGCATCGGCTCCTCGCGCGAGCAGGCCGCCGCCGCCCTGGTCCGGCTGGGCGTGGCGGCGGTGGTGGCGCCGTCCTATAACGGCCTGTACTTCCGCAATGCCTTCAACGTCGGCCTGCTGCTGCTGACCTGCCCGCATGCCGCCCGGCTGGTCGAGGGCGAACGCGTCAGCCTGGACCCGGACGCCGGCCGCATCCATCGCCGGGACGGCGAGGCGCTGGCCTGCGAGCCGCTGCCGGACTTCCTGCTGGACATGGTGCGGGCCGGCGGCCTGCTCAATCAACTGAAGGCGCTGCAAAAAGGAGCGCGGCCACAGGCCGGCCAGGCTCCGGGCAATGCCACCGAATCCTGACGAACCGGAACTGCCATCATGCTAGACCCCGTCACCCTGGCCGTGCTCAACGGCCGGCTGGAACAGATCGCCGATGAAATGGACGCGACCCTGTACCGCAGCGCCTTCAATCCCATCATCGCCGAGGCGCACGACGCCTGCCACGGCCTGTACGACGCCGCCAGCGGCGCCACGCTGGTGCAGGGCAAGTCCGGCCTGCCGGTGTTCGTGGGCGCCATGTCATTCGCGGTCCAGGCCGCCGCCCGCGCCGCCCAGGGGCGCGGCGGCATGCGGGATGGCGACGTCTGGATCCTGAACGATCCCTACGACGGCGGCACCCACGCCAACGACTTCAAGCTGGTGCGCCCGGTGTTCCGGGGCGGCGAGCTGTATTGCTACCTGGCCTCGGCCGCGCACTGGCATGACGTGGGCGGCGCGGTGCCCGGCAACTACAACCCGGCCGCCACCGAGTGCTGGCAGGAGGCGGTGCAGATCCCGCCGGTGCGCATGGTGCGCGGCGGCGAGCTGGACGAGGACGTGCTGGCCATCCTGAAGGCCAATTCGCGCCTGCCCGACAGCCTGTGGGGCGACCTGAACGGCCAGCTGGCCGCGCTGGAACTGGGCGCGGGCCGGCTCGACGATCTGTTGCAGGAGTACGGCGACGACACCGTGCGGGCCGCGCTGGACACGCTGCGCCAGCGCGCCCGGCGCCTGATGCTGGACCACGTGGCCAGCCTGCCGGACGGCGAGTACCGCTATCGCGACACGCTGGACAACGACGGCGTCAAGGACGCCGAGCTGACCATCGCCCTGCGGCTGCGCGTGAGCGGTGAACGGCTGGAACTGGATTTTTCGGAGACCTCGCCGGCCTGCGCCGGCCCGGTCAATATCTCGCGCGCCACCGCCGTGGCCGCCTGCTACGTGGCGCTCAAGCACGTGTTCCCGGACGTGCCGGCCAATGCCGGCGTGCTGGACGCGGTGACGGTGACGCTGCCCGACGGCCTTTTGATCTCGGCGGAACGGCCGCGCCCGGTGGGCGGCTATACCGAGACCATCCTGCGCATGATCGACGTGATCTTCTGCGCCGTGGCCCAGGCCGCGCCCGAGCGCGCGCCGGCCCAGGCCTACGGCACCATCAACGCGCTGTCCATCGCCGGCTACCGCAGCGACGCGGCGCGCAAGGGGCAGCGCTGGGTCATGTTCAGCTTCTTCGGCGGCGGCCACGGCGGCCATAGCGCGGGCGACGGCCTGAGCCACGGCAACGCGCCGATCTCCACGGCGACGATTCCGCCGCTGGAGATCCTGGAGGCCGCCTATCCGGTGCGCTTCACGCAATGGGCGCTGCGGCCCGACTCGGCCGGCGACGGCAGGCATCGCGGCGGCCTGGGCGCCATCTACGAAATCGAATTGCTGGAAGACAGCGCCGAGGCCTTCATCTTCGGCGAGCGCGGCCGCAGCAGCCCCAAGGGCGTGGCCGGCGGCGAGCCGGCGGCATCGAACGTGTTCCGCTATCAGCAGGACGGGCAGTGGCTGGCGCCGCCCATGACCTCGAAGATGCTGGGCATCGCGCTCAAGCGCGGCGAACGCGTGCGGCTGGAAACGCCGGGCGGCGGCGGCTACGGACCGCCGGCGCAGCGCAGCGAGGTGGCGCGCCGGCGCGACCGCGACATGGGCTATGTGAGCGGCGCGGACGCCGCGCAGGAAAAGGGAAGGGCATGACGATGGCGACGACGCAACAATCCCTGGTGGTGGGCGTGGACGTGGGCGGCACGTTCACGGACCTGTTCGTGCTCGATGAGCGCACCGGCGAGGCGCGCGTGATCAAGGTGCCGTCCACGCGCGGCGAGGAAGCGCGCGGCTTCATGAACGGCATCGGCCGCGCGGCCGAGGGCGCAGGCGCCATCGCCACCATCGTGCATGGCACCACGGTCGGCACCAATGCGCTGCTGGAACGCAAGGTGGCGCGCACCGGCATCATCACGACGGCGGGCTTTCGCGACGTGCTGGAGATGCGCCGGCGCGACCGGCCGCAGACCTGGGGCCTGCGCGGCGGCTACGAGCCCGTGGTGCCGCGCGACCTGCGGCTGGAGGTCGACGAGCGGGTGCTGGCCGACGGCGCGATCCACACCGAGGTCAACCTGGACCAGGTCGAGGCGGCGGCGCGCGAGCTGCTGGCGCGCGGCTGCGAGGCGGTCTGCGTGTTCTTCGTCAACGCCTACGCCAATCCGGCCAACGAGGCCCGCGCGGTGGCGCGGGTGCGCGAGATCTGGCCCAACGGCCACGTCACCGCCGCGACCGAGGTGTTGCCCGAGATCCGCGAGTTCGAGCGCTGCTCGACCGCTACGCTCAACGCCGCCCTGCAACCGGTGGTGGGCAGCTACCTGACCCGGCTGCAACAGGACCTGCGTGGCCACGGCTTCGACGGCGAGCTGCTGGTGGTGCAGAGCAATGGCGGCGTGATGTCTCGCGAAACCGCCTGCGACGTGCCGGTGCGCACGGCGCTGTCCGGTCCGGCGGCCGGCGTCATCGCCTGCGCCGCCATCGCGCGCGCCGCCGGCCTGCCGGACGTGGTGACGGGCGACATGGGCGGCACGTCCTTCGACGTGTCGCTGGTGGCGGGCGGCGAGGTCTCGCTGGCGGCGCAGACCGCGATCGAGTTCGGCATGGTGGTGCGCGCGCCGATGATACAGATCGAGACCATCGGCGCGGGCGGCGGTTCGATCGCCAGCGTGGATGCCGGCGGCCTGCTGCAGGTCGGTCCGGAATCGGCCGGCAGCAATCCCGGGCCGGCCTGCTATGGCCGGGGCAACACACGGCCCACCGTCACCGACGCCAATGTGCTGCTCGGCCGCATCGCGGCCGACCGGCCGCTGGGCGGCGGACTGCTGGCGCGGCTGGATGCCGAACGCGCGCGCGCGGCCATCGACGAGCACGTGGGCCGGCCGCTGGGCCTGGACCCGCAGGCGGCGGCCGAGGCCATCCTCACGGTGGCCAACGCCAAGATGGCCGGCGCGATCCGCGTGGTGTCGATCGAGCGCGGCCACGATCCGCGCAAGTTCGCCTACATGCCCTTCGGTGGCGGCGGCGCGCTGCACGTCTGCGCGCTGATGCGCGAGGTCGGCTGCCTGCAGGGCATCGTGCCGCGCTTTCCGGGCGTGACCTCGGCGCTGGGTTGCGTCATGGCCGATATGCGCCACGACAGCGTGCAGACGCTGAACACCACGCTGGCGGGCCTGGACGAGGCCGATCTGGCGCGCCGCGTACAGGCCCTGGCCGACAGCTGCCAGCAACGGCTGGACTCGGCCGGCGTGGCCTTCGAGGGCGTGCGCGAGCGCATCGAGCTGGACATGCTGTACGCCGGCCAGAGCCATACGGTGAACGTGCCGGTCGAGCGCCAGGCGCTGACGCGCACCGGCATCGCCGCCGCTTTCGAGGCCGCCTACCGTCGCGCCTATGGCCGCAGTCTGGACGGCATGCCGGTGCGCGTGCTGAACCTGCGCTATGCGCGCATCGGCATGCGGCCCAAGTTCGATCTGGCGGTGCTGGCGCCCACCGCCGGGGCGATGCCGGCCGTGCTGGGCACGCAGGCCGTCTACCACGGCGGGCAATGGTGGGACGCGGCGCGTTACGAACGGTTGGCGCTGCCCGTCGACGCGGAAGTGGCCGGCCCGGCCATCCTGGAACAGCCCGACACCACGATCTGGATCGAGCCCGGCTTCACCGGCCGCGTGGACCGCCTGGGCAATCTGCTGATCCGCCGCCAGCCATGACGCCTACACACGATGCCCGGCGCCCCTGCGGGGGCGGCGTCTTCCATCCCGGAACGGTCCGGCGATGAAACAGGAGCACACCATGTCCGACGCCCGATCCACCGCCTTGATCGTCATCGACCTGCAGAACGACTTCCTCGCGCCCGGCGGCGCCTATGATCGTGGCGGCGCCGTCTCGGCCGAGGCGCGCGCGCTGCCGCCCCGGGTGGCGCCGGTGGCGCGCGCCCTGAAGGCCGCCGGCGGCTTCGTCGCCGCCAGCCAGTTCACGCTGTGGCCCGACGCGGCCGGCGAACCCATGATCTCACCACACCTGCGCCGGCTGCGGCCTTTCCTGCGGCGCGGCGATTTCGCAGCCGGCGGCCCGGGCCATGCCTGCGTGGCCGAGCTGGACGGCCTGGTCGACGTGGCCGTCTGGAAGGTCGCCTATTCGGCTTTCTTCAATACGCAGCTGGACTGGGTGCTGCGGCGTGCCGGCATCGAGCATGTGGCCATCTGCGGCATCGTGACCAACGGCGGCGTGGCCAGCACGGCGCGCGACGCGCACATGCGGGATTACCACGTCACCGTGCTGGCTGACGGCTGCGCCGCGCCGACGCCGGCGTTGCACAACGCTGCGCTGGCCGATCTGCGCAGCGTGGCGGACCTGCGCGCCTGCGAGGACTTCATCGCGGGAATCGTCCGATGAACGGACCGGACGCGCAGCCCGCGCCGGAACTGTCGTTGCCCGTGCTCATCATCGGCGGCGGCGCCTGCGGCCTGACCGCCGCCATCCGGCTGGCGCGGTCGGGCGTGGAATGCTTGGTGATCGAGCGTGACGCCGTCCCGGCCGGGTCCACCGCGCTGTCGTCCGGCTTCATTCCGGCGGCGGGTACGCGCGTGCAGCGCGCCGCCGGCGTGGCGGACAGCGTGGACGACTTCGCCGCCGACATCCTGGCCAAGACCGGCGGCGCCGCCGCCGCGCATCTGGTGCAAGCCTATGCCCGGGCCGCGCCGGCCGCCATCGACGCGCTGGAACAGGCGGGGTTGCGCTTCGAGCTGCTGGACGGCTTCCTGTACCCCGGTCATCGCGCCCGCCGCATGCACACGCTGCGCCAGCGCTCGGGCCAGGCGCTGATGGCCGCGCTGGGACAGGCGGCGGCGGACGCGGGCGCGCTGGTGCTGACGCGCACACTGGCGCGCGAGCTGCGGCATGACGGCCAGGGCCGGATCACGGCCGTGATCTGCGAACGACCGGACGGCACGCGTGAATCCATCGGCTGCGATGCGCTGATCCTGGCCTGTAACGGCTTCGGCGGCAACGCCGCCATGGTGCGCGAGCATCTGCCAGCCATGGCGGACGCGGTCTATGGCGGCCACGCCGGCAACGATGGCAGCGCGGTGCGCTGGGGGCGGGAGCTGGGCGCGGGCCTGGCCGACATGGGCGCCTATCAGGGGCACGGCTCCTGGGCCACGCCGCAGGGCGCGCTGGTGTCCTGGGCCGTGATCATGGATGGCGGCGTGCAGGTCAATCGGCTGGGCCGGCGCTTTCACGACGAGACCCAGGGCTATTCGGAAGCGGCCGTGCGCGTGCTGGCGCAGCCGGATGGCGTGGCCTGGAACGTGTTCGACGACCAGGCGCTGGCGCTGGTGCGCGACTTTCCCGATTTCCAGGCAGCGCGCGCGGCGGGCGCGCTGCGCAGCGCCGACGACGTGCCGGCGCTGGCCGCGCTGATCGGCTGCGATGCGCGGGCGCTGGCCGACACGCTGCGGTCGGTAGCCAGGGATGCGCGGGACGTCCACGGACGCCGTTTCACGCGCGCCTTGTCCGCGCCATATCACGCGGTCAAGGTCACCGGCGCGCTGTTCCATACCCAGGGCGGCCTCGACATCGACGCCCGCTGCCGCGTGCGGCGGGCGGACGGCGGCCTGTTCCCGAATCTGCTGGCGGCGGGCGGCGCGGCGCGCGGCGTGTCGGGCAACGATGTGGCGGGCTATCTGTCGGGCAACGGCCTGCTCAGCGCCATCGCGGGCGGCCATATCGCCGCGGCGACGGCCGCCGGGATCGCGGGCACGGCGCTGGCCGATGAGCCGACTCCGTAGCGTCGCGCGGCCACAGGCATGCGCATGACTTTCATACAGGCATCCACGTTCATGGAGGCATCCAGGCATGAACACCTTGAGTAAGCAGCTGGTCCAGGGCCCGGTCCTCGCGCCGGGCGTGTACGACGCCTTGTCGGCGCTGGCCGCCGAGCAGGCCGGTTTCCAGGCCCTGTACCTGTCCGGCGCGTCCATCGCCTATACGCGGCTGGGCCGTTCCGACGTGGGCCTGACCACGTACAGCGAGGTCGAGGACACGCTGGCGCGCATCGCCGAACGGGTCCGGGCGCGCATCATCGTCGACGCCGACACCGGTTTCGGCAATGCACTGAACGTGCAGCGCACCGTGCGCGGCCTGGAGCGGGCCGGCGCGGCCATGATCCAGCTGGAGGACCAGACCTTTCCCAAGCGCTGCGGCCACCTGGACGGCAAGTCCGTGGTGCCGGCCGCCGAGATGTGCGGCAAGCTGCGCGCCGCCGTGGACGCGCGCCAGTCGCGCGAGACCCTGATCCTGGCGCGTACCGACGCGCTGGCCTCGGAAGGGCTGGACGCCGCGCTGGAACGGGCCGAGCGCTATCTGGAAGCCGGCGCGGACGCCTTGTTCATCGAGGCCCTGCGCAGCGGCGAACAGATGCGGGCGGCCTGCGGGCGCTTCGCCGGCCGCGCGCCGCTGCTGGCCAACATGGTCGAGGGCGGCAAGACGCCGGTGCAGGGCGCGCAGGAGCTGGCCGCGCTGGGATTCGGCATCGTCATCTTTCCGGGCGGCACGGCGCGCGCGGTGGCCCACACGCTGGCGGGCTACTACGGCAGCCTGCGCCAGCACGGCAGCACGACGCCCTGGCGCGACCGCATGCTGGACTTCGACGGCCTGAACGCGATGATCGGCACGCCGGAACTGCTGGCGGCGGGCAAGCGCTACGAGGCTTGAGCGGCCGCGCGCGCGGCGGTTGCGGGCCGGCCGCGCTCAGGCTGGCGCGGCGCAAGGGCGGGTCGGGCGTCTGGTTTAGAATCCCCTGGTTTCCCTGTCCGCCCGCATCGTCGCGCGCGGTTTGACGGCCATGCGCGCAGACACCAGCAACTACCGCGATCTCTTCCTCGACAACGTGCCCATGATGGACGCCCGCGCGCCCGTCGAGTTCGCCAAGGGCGCGTTTCCCGGCGTGGTGAATCTGCCGCTGATGACCGACGAAGAGCGCGAGCTGGTCGGCATCTGCTACAAGCAGCGCGGCCAGCAGGCCGCCATCGAGCTGGGGCACCGGCTGGTCGGCGGCGCCGTCAAGGCGGCCCGTCTCGACGCCTGGGCCGCGTTCGCGAAGGCGCATCCGGACGGCTACCTGTATTGCTTCCGGGGCGGCCTGCGTTCGCAGATCGTGCAGCAATGGCTGCGCGACGAGGCCGGCATCGCCTATCCGCGTGTGACCGGCGGCTACAAGGCCATGCGCGGCTTCCTGCTGGACACGCTGGACCGGGCCCTCGCCGAATGCGATTTCCTGGTGCTGGGCGGCATGACCGGCACCGGCAAGACCGAGGTGCTGCGCCGGCTGGACGATGCGCTGGACCTGGAAGGGCACGCCAATCATCGCGGCTCCAGCTTCGGCAAGCGCGTGAGCGGCCAGCCCACGCAGATCAATTTCGACAATGCGCTGGCGATCGACATCCTGAGAAAACGCGCCGCCGGACACGCGCGCTTCGTGGTCGAGGACGAAGGCCAGGCCGTGGGCAGCTGCAGCCTGCCGCCCGCGCTGTACCAGGGCATGCAGCGCCATGGCCTGGTGTGGCTGGAGGACAGCCTGGAGAATCGCAAGCAGCGCATCCTGCGCGACTACGTGATCGACCTGGGCGCCGAGTTCGTGGCGGCCCACGGCGCCGAGCAGGGCCAGGCCCTGTTCGCGCAACGCCTGCGCCAGAGCCTGGACAACATCGCCAGGCGACTGGGCGGCGAGCGCCACAAGCGCCTGGCGGCCATCATGGACGAGGCGCTGCGCGGCCAGGCGCTGGGCCTGGGCGTGGCTGGTCACCTGGGCTGGATCGAGGGCCTGCTGTCGGAATACTACGATCCCATGTATGTCTACCAGCGCCAGCAGAAGGCCTCGCGCATTGTCTTCGCGGGGGACCAGGAGGCGGTGACGCAATACCTGCAGGCGCGCGGCGCCGCGCCGGGCAGTTCCTGAGGCCGGACCTCGGCGGCGGCGCGAGCGACGGCGGGGTCATCGTCGGGTCAGGCGCCATCCTCCGGCGCGCGCACCAGCAGCACCGGCACGGGAGCGCTGCGCAGGATGCGCTCGGCGCTGCTGCCCAACGCCAGCCGCCGCACGCCGCGCCGGCCGTGCGTGCCCAGCACGATGAGATCGGCGCGCCATTCGCCAGCCTCGTCGATCACGCGCTGCTGTACCGTCTTTTCCAGGTTTTCATAGAGCACGCTGCTTACCGGCACGCCTTGCGCGCGGACCTGCTCGGTGGCCTGTCGCAGGATATCCGCGCCGTTCGCGCGCAGCAGGTCCAGCAGTTCGCCGGCATAGTAGCCACAGCTGTCGATGCCGATGGCGAAGGAGAGTTCGTCGATCACATGAATCAGACGCAGGTCGGCATGCGTGAGCCTGGCCAGGCGGATCGCTTCCCGCAGGCCGCGTTCAGACGTGGCGCTGCCGTCCACGGGGACGAGAATGCGTTGGTACATGATGGGTCTCCAAGGGGACGGAGTGGCGGGAGGCGGGCGGGCGCCGGCGTTCAGTCGACCGCCGGCAACAAGGGTTCGATCGGGCTGGCAGGCCCGGCGGCCGCCAGGATCTGGCGCTTGAAGCGGCACACGGCGCCGTCGGTCTCGCCGGCCAGCACGTCGTGCTGCCTGAGCAGCAGGATGGAACGGGGCCGGGCGCCGATCTGCGTGGCGATGTCATCGACGGCGCGGAAACCGCCATGGCCGGACATGACGCAGATGACGGAGTAGGCGCGGATCATGCGCCGCTGCGTGTCCAGGAACGCCCGCATCGGCGAGGCCAGGCCGCGCAGCCAGACCGGCGTGATCAGGATGACATGGTCGTAGATATCCAGGGACGGGCCGGCGTAGCGGACGGACGGGCGGCGTCCGAGCAGGCGGTCGGCGACGCAGCGCAGGTCGCCGGACAGGCCCATCCTGGGGACGGCGTCGCGTATTTCATGTAACGGCCAGCCGCTGGAGGTCGCCAGGCGATCGGCCACGGCGCGCCCCGTGCCGCTGCGTGAATAGAAAACGATGCCGATGCGTGGCTTGCGTTCGTCTGAGAGCATGGTGTGCTCCCGAAAATGTGGAGATGCGCTGTGCGACCGAGCGCGTCGATTTCATCTTGATCCAACGGGAGCAGGACGCCTTGATCTGCGTCAAACGCCGCCATCCCAGGCATCCTTCCGCCGCCTCCGGGGCATGAGAAGCTGGGCCGGATGAAAGGAGCAACCATGTCGAATTCCCCGACCCTGCGTTTCCTGGGCGCCGCCGGCACGGTGACCGGCTCGCGTCACCTGCTGGAAGCCGGCGGACGCCGCATCCTGCTCGATTGCGGCCTGTTCCAGGGCGTGAAGCCGCTGCGGCTGCGCAACTGGGCGCCGTTTCCCGTGCCGCCGGCGGATATCGACGCGGTGGTGTTGTCGCACGCGCACCTGGACCATTCCGGCTACCTGCCCAGGCTGGTGCGGGATGGATTTCGGGGACCGATCCTTTGCTCGCCCGCCACGCTGGACCTGTGCCGCCTGCTGTTGCTGGATAGCGCCCATCTGCAGGAAGCTGACGCCGACTACCTGAACCGGCACGGACTGTCCCGTCACCAGCCGGCGCTGCCGCTCTACACCGTCGCCGACGCGCAGCGCGCGATCGCGGCCTTGCGGCCGGTCGACTTCGACACGGCCACGGACCTGCCGGGCGGTTGCGGCTTCCAGCTGACCCCGGCCGGCCATATCCTGGGCGCCGCCATCGTCCAGATCCGCCATCCCGGCGGACGCCTGGTGTTTTCCGGCGACCTGGGCCGCTACGGCGATCCGTTGATGCCGCCGCCTGGCGGGGTGGCGCAAGCCGATCATCTGATCGTCGAGTCCACCTATGGCAACCGCAAGCACAGCGCGGAGCAGGCGGCCGACGCGTTGGAAGCCGTCATCACGCGCACGGTCAGGCGCGGCGGCACCGTGGTGATACCCGCGTTCGCGGTGGGGCGCGCGCAGGCGCTGCTCTACTACATCTGGCAACTCAAGCAGGCGGGGCGCATCGCCCGCGACCTGCCGGTGTTCCTGGACAGCCCGATGGCCAGCGGCGCCGTCGATGTCTATCTTCGGCACGCCGGCGACCAACGCCTGTCGGCGGCCGACGCGCGGGCGGCGTTCGGCGTGGCGACCTATGTGACCGAGGTGGAACAGTCCAAGGCGCTGGACAGCTCGCCCATGCCCAAGATCATCGTGTCGGCCAGCGGCATGGCCACCGGCGGGCGCGTGATCCATCATCTGAAGCACTACCTGCCCGATCCGCGCAGCACGGTGCTGTTCGCCGGTTTCCAGGCCGAGGGCACGCGCGGCGCGGCGATGCTGGACGGCGCCGCCACGGTCAAGATCCATGGCGGCTATGTGCCCGTGCGCGCCGAGATCGACAGCCTGCCGATGCTGTCGGCGCACGCGGATGCCGACGAGATCCTGCGCTGGCTGCGCGGGTTCGAGCGCGCGCCCCGGGAAACCTTCATCGTGCATGGCGAGCCCGGCGCCGCCGACGCGCTGCGCCTGCGCATCAAGGACGAGCTGGGCTGGCGCTGCCGGGCGGTGGAGCAGAACGACGTGGCGGAGCTGGGCTGACCGGCGGGGCCGCGCTACCAGCGCGCCGCCGCCTCGGTCAATCGTTCCAGGCAGTAGCGCGCGCGCTCGGACAGCGGTCCCTTGGCGCGCGCGGCGTACAGGGCGAAAGACGGCGGACGCCGGGCCTGCGGCGCGGCGACCAGCTGCCCGGCCCGCAAGGCGTCGCGGCACAGGCATTCGGGCGCCACTGCCAGTCCGGCGCCGGCGCGGGCCGCGTCCAGCGCGGTCTGATAGTCGGGCAGGACCAGCGCCGGCGCTTCGGGATCGCGCGCGTAGACCTGCTTCCAGTAGGGCGTCAGCGGCGCGGCGGGGCCTTGCTGGTCGATCAGCGGCAGGCCCCGGGGCGCGGCGCTTTTCGGCAGCCTGCCGCTCCACTGCGGCGCGCACACCAGCCGTTGCGGGCACTCATGCAGCAGCTGGTATTCCACGCCCTTGTGCGGAATCCGCGCCGGCGTCACCGCCACGTCGATCACGCGCTCGGCCAGCGCCGACAGCAGGGCGGGCGGCGGCATGGCGCGCAGGTCCACGCGCAGGCCACGCCGATGCAGGCCGGCCAGCGCCGGCAGCAGCAGTGCGATGAAGCCGCTGGTGGCGCCGACATGCGCAACGCCGGCCAGCGCGCCGCCTGCGCCCCGCGCGTCCAGCATGCCCTCCAGCGCGTCCAGGTGCGGTCCGGCTTGCCGCTCCAGCTCGACCGCCGCCGGCGTGGGCGCCAGCCCGCGAGGCAGCCGGGTGAACAGCGTCGCGCCCAGGCGCCCCTCCAGCAGCTTCACATGGCGCGACACGGCGGGTTGGGTCAGCGACAGCGCGGACGCGGCGCGCGAGATCGAGCTGTGCCGGTAGACGCTGACGAAGCTGCGCAGATAGAGCAGATATGACATAAATAAATTTATGGATCAGCGAAAAAACGATGAATTGAGTATAGCCACGGCGGCTTCTACGCTGCGTCTTTCCCTACACCGGAGCGCAGGCCATGACGACCCATTCATCCACGATCTCCCTCTATCCCGACCTGCGCGGCAAGGTCGCGCTGGTGACCGGCGGCTCGCGCGGCATCGGCGCGGCGACGTGCCGGGCCCTGGCCGCCAGCGGCGCGAAAGTGGCCGTCAACGGTCGCGACGAGGCGGCGATCCAGGCCGTGGTCGCCTCGATCCGGGACGCCGGCGGCCAGGCCATGGCAGCGCCCGCCGATTGCGCCAACCTGGCGGACACGCGACGCATGGCCGGGGAACTGCGCCAGGCCTGGGGCGAGCCGGACCTGCTGGCGGCCTTCGCCGGCGGCGGCACGGGCCGGCCGCAGCCGCTGGGCGAGATCAGCGAGCAGGACTGGCGCTCCAGCCTCGACAACAACCTGACGTCCACGTTCTTCACGCTGCAATGCTTCCTGCCGGGCATGATGGCGCGCGGCGCGGGCAGCGCGGTGACGATGGCCTCGGCCGGCGGCCGCGTGGCCTCGGGCGCGCCGGCCGGCTACGGCGCGGCCAAGGCTGGGGTCATCATGCTGACGCGGCATGCCGCCGTGGAAGCGGGGCCGGCGGGCGTGCGGGTCAATTGCCTGTCGCCGTCGGCGGTGCTGACCGAGCGGACCGCCTTGCGCATGCCGGATGCGCAGCGTCGCGCCATGCTGCCGGCGTTTCCGCTGGGGCGCCTGGGGGAGACGGATGATGTGGCGGCGGCGGCCTTGTTCCTGCTGTCGTCGGCGTCGGGGTGGATCACCGGGGTGACGCTGGATGTGGCGGGGGGAGGGTGATGGTTTGAGAGGGCGCGGCTGTCGCGGGAAAGGAAGGCGGCGGTGGCCAGGGGGAGTGATGATGCCTTTGCCTCAGACGCGGAGATGGGGGATAGTTGTTGCTCGTTCCAGGTCGGGGTGTCGGCGCCGCGACGTACAACAGCGATACGATCCGCCCAGGGAACATGGCGCAGGTTCTTTCCAGGAAAGACAGCACGATGAACATCTCCGACTCCATCTGCCCCGACTGCGGCGGACTCCTGGAAGTCCGACGCCAGGGCGCCAGCCAGGGCATGTTCTGCACACTATGTTCCTGGGCTTTGCTCACCACCTGCCTGCCGGACTTTCTGAACGATGCGACTTCCTACCGAGTGACCGTGATCTCGGGTGACGTCGACAACAACGCGCATGTACAGGCGGTGGCGAGCCTGACGGGCCTTGCGCTGCCGCAGGCGCGAGCACTGCTGCGAGCGCCGGCGGGGCTGGAGTTCACAGGCTTGGCATACGAGGTCGCGCCGATGCAGGAGACGCTTGCCGGGGCCGGACTGGAGTTCAGGATCGAGCCGCCATTTCCGTGGTGATCCACGGCGCCCCATGCGGGCAATACCCGCGCGAGGGCGTTGCCGCGCTCAGGCTTGGGCCGGCGTCATCTCATCCAAGCGCAGCTTGATCAGGTCCAGCAAGGTCCGTACACGCGCGCTGGCCGAATGCCGATGGCCATACACGGCCAGCAGCTGCAAGGGCGCCGGCCGCAATTCCAGCGGCACCTCCACCAGCCGGCCCGCCGCCAGATCCTCCTGGCAGGGACCGGCCGCCAGGATCGCATAGCCGATACCCTGGCGCGCGCCCGCCAGCGCCAGCGCGCCGCTGTTGACGCGGTAGCGGCTGCGCACCGGCACCTTCACCATGCGTCCGGCGGTGTCCACAAAACGCCAGGGTTGCCCCTGCAGCGCGCTCAAGGTCGTGATGCAGGGCAGCGTCTTGAGCTGCGCCGTGCGCGTGGGCATGCCGGCGCGGGCGATCAGCCCGGGCGCGCCCACGACCAGGCTGGGCAGGCTGGCCAGTTCGCGCGTGACCAGCGTGCTGTCGTCCTGGTCGCCGCGATGGAACACGATGGCCAGGTCCATGTCCTCGCGCAGCGCCTGTTCGCCGGCCATGCGGGTGTCGCATTGCAGTTCGACGCCGGGATGGCTGGCGCAGAATTCCGCGATGATCGGGCCCAGCAGCAGCGGGGCTTCCCCGGGCATGCACATGCGCAGCGGCCCGCGCAATGCCTGTTCGCCGGCGCCCAGTTCCTCGGCGGTGGCTGCCAGCGTGTCCAGCAGGGGCTTGGCGCGCTGGTACAGCAGGCGGCCGGCCTCGGTCATGCGCAGGTGGCGGGTGCTGCGTTCCAGCAGGCGCACGCCCAGGCTGCGTTCCAGCGCGGCGACGTGGCGGCTGACGTTGGAGGCCGGCAGCTGGAGCTGACGCGCCGCGCCGGCGAAGCTCTGTTCATCGACCACGGCCGCATAGACGCGCACCGTGTTCAGGTCCAGCTTGCTGAGCATGGATTATCCCGTTTCAGGTCATAGAGAACTGCATTTTCGCACTCTGGTTATCAAGAGTGGCGGAATCTAGCATGACGGCTTTGCGCAAGAGCGCGTCTGTACGGGAGATGGCAAGCATGGATATCGCGATTCTGGGCGGCGGCGTGGCGGGGTTGGCCACGGCCCTGGCGCTGGCGCGCCGGGGACATGAACCCCGCGTCTACGAGCGCCGCCCGGCGCCGGCCACGATGGGGGCGGGCGTGACGCTGTGGCCGAATGCCGGCTTCGTGCTGGCGGATCTGGAATTGCTGGACGAGGTGCTGGCGCTGGGCGGCACGCCCGCCGCCATGCATCGCTACGACGCCCAGGGCTGGTCGCTGGGCGGCCTTGATATCGAGCCGCTGGATCGCCTGATGGGATATCCCACTTGCGCCATCCTGCGCACGGACCTGCAAGCGGTGCTGCTCCGGCGGGCGCGCGAGGCGGGCGTGCCGGTGGCGTTCGGCCGCGAGGCCACGGCCATCGCCAACGATCCGGATGGCCGGGCCGTGGTGCACTTCGCGGATGGCGGGCATGCGCGCCCGGACCTGATCATCGGCGCGGACGGACGCATGTCCTCGGTGGCGCGGGCCCATGTGGCGGGCGGCAACGCGCCGGTCTATCAAGGCTTCGTCAACTGGATCGGCGTGGCCGAAAGCTCGCGCGACCTGGTGGACGGCGCTGCCATCCACGACTATTGGGGGCACGGCGAGCGCGTCGGCATCGTGGCGCTGGGGCGGCGCAAGGTCTATTGGGCGGGCGCGCAGGCGCAGACGCTGGAGCAGGCGCGCGCGTCGGCGGCCGCCGCGCAGGACGGCGAGTGGCGCAAGGTGCGCCGCCTGTTCGAGAGCTGGCCCGATCCCATAGGCGCGGTCATCGATGCCACGCCGCCGCGGGCCCTGCGCCTGATCGCGGTGCACGACCTGGAACCGCTGGCCCGCTGGCATCGCGGCAATGTGCTGCTGGTGGGCGACGCCGCGCACGCGCCGCTGCCCACGTCGGGACAGGGCGCCTGCCAGGCGCTGGAGGATGCCTGGCATCTGGCGCGCTGCCTGGAGGATCCGGCCATGGGTCCGGGCGCGGAACTGGAGCAGGCGCTGGAACGGTTCGGCGGATTGCGGCGGGAGAAAACCGAGGCCATCACGCGGCAGGCGCGGTACTTCGCGCGAGAGTTGTTCATCACCGACCCGCAGGCTTGCCGCGAGCGCGACGCGCGCGTGCGCGCTAGCGATCCGCTGCAAGGCATCCAGGCGCTGGCGCAGGGGTGGGGGCGGGGGTTGCCCCTGTCGACGCTGGAGCAGGCGGATGCCGGGATGGCTGTAGCGGCGGGCATGGGAGCAGGGAGGTAGCGTCACCTAGGTGATGACGTGGGTAGACAGCTTCGCGCATTGAATATTGAAGGGAGGAAGCCCACGTCCGCCCCGGGGGGATTAATGGCGGGAAGAAAGCGAGAAGAGGAGCAATATTCCACGTCTTTTGTTTTATTTTCAAAATCTATACAAAAGTTACTATTAGTTTTTTCTGCGAGGCAAGG
The DNA here is from genome assembly GCF_043119405.1 of Achromobacter sp. 413638. NCBI lineage: Bacteria > Pseudomonadati > Pseudomonadota > Betaproteobacteria > Burkholderiales > Alcaligenaceae > Achromobacter > Achromobacter sp. 413638. Next base: position 105,848 of record NZ_JBICCO010000007.1, on the reverse strand, counting down.
ATCGTTCCTGTGGGGGTCCAGGAGCGAAGTTTCTCGCTCACTGCGATTCCGGAATGCTGAGCTGTCAGGCAGGGTAGCCGCACATTGGCTCCGGTATTCAATATAAGTAGAGAGAACATTCAGCCCATGCTGTTTTCCAGAAGTCTTGCCCGCCGTCTCGCGCGTTTAGCTATGCCTTGGTGCCTCGCATTGCCGGCTTTGGCGCTCACTGGTTGCGCGGAATTGAATCGAGTCGGCCGCGATTTGATGAGCAAGCCGTACGACGCACCCACTGCACGTGCTGCCGCCGCCGCGGTGGATCCCTCGCCGCTGCGCGCATGGTTCCCCGACATGGCGCCGCCCTTGAGGGCGCAGACAAGGGGAGACCGCATATTCGATATGGCCCGTCTGAGCTGGTCATTTAGCGTATCTGCCAAGCTGGCTATCGCTGCGGCGCCTGTCTGCTTCGGTGGATTGAGCGACCACGATACGGATGGCACGACGGATCTGTTCCGCTTCAGCATGCAGCTGGAAAAGGGTGACGCAAAACTGCTCTTCAGCCAGATAAATTGGGTTGCACCCTACGCCCTCAAGATGGACAGCCTGCAAGTGGCCGATATCCTGCTGACCAAGGAGGTCATTGCCCAACTGCCCGACGATGCGGCCATGCAGGCCTACAAGGCGCGGGCCGCGGACTTGGACAAGAAGCGCTATGTCAGCGTGATTCGCAACGGCGAGTACCTGATCGTCGAACGCCGCCCGAGGAAACTGCGCCGGTGCAGCTACTCCGTTGTCATGGCGGAAAACGACATGATCAACCTGGTGCCGACCTTGGTGCGGCACCGGGGGCATATCAGTTCTGTCTATTCCACGACCACGGTTTTTGAGCGAGCGCTGGATATCTTCCCCCGCGACGAGGAAGTGGAGTGGTTCTTCGCACAGGAATATGCGGCGGGCATTGCGTGGATTACGTTCGGACGTTCGGAGAACCGCGACGTGCGCAAGCGGTTCTTGGCCGCCACGGAACAGGCAATTGCCAGAATGGCCAAGCAGGATGGCATCGAACCCGGAAAAGTCGCGGACCAGGTATTTCGGGATGAGGCCTATGTCCACTACCTGGCTCTCTACATTGGAAACAATGCGGTGTTTGGAATCGACGACTACCTGACGCAACAGCGACTGCATGACGGAATCATGCTGCGCAAGCCGGACGCCAAGGCCGTGGAATATCGGGAGCGTTTGTTGCGGCATTGGTGGGACGAATTGCGGGCGCGCAATCAGGTCGGCCAGCTTGCAAAGCCTGATATTGCCCAGTCCATCAGGGCGCTGGAGGCGCTTTGATTCTCAGATGATCTTGGCGCCGGGATGATGGCGTTCCCTTTCCAAAAACACTCGAAAAGAACAGACCCGATGCATATCAAAGTCGTGCTTACCGTCCTCGCACTCCTGTTGTCCGGCTGCGCGTCGAAACACCCCCTGATGCCCGAGACATATGATCCAACCCAACACGCGCGGCTGCGTGTTGGGCTGGACTGGATCTGGGCCGGCATCTACTTCAATCAGGATTGCTACGACACGGATTGGCAACGTCAACAGCTGACGAGCATCGGTGCTCGTGCGCCGTCGCAAATATTCAGCCGCTCCATCGGCATGCCGGAATCGAACGTGGACATAGGCCAGTATTCCGAGTTCATCATGCCGACGAACATGCCCATCACATTGAACGTGGGCGGTGGCGGAACGATCAAGTCGGGAAATATGCAGTTCTACACGACTCCGTGGCAACACCCCGTGACTGTCGTATTCGAGGCGGGAAAAGACTACGAGATGTGGGGATACCAGCGTCGTACCGTCGTTCGTGAACTCATCGTGGCTGACGGAAAAGTCGTAGGAGGAAAGGTATTGGATGACTTGCCCAGGGCCGAGGCCTGCGATCGACCGCCGATGCCGCCGCAACGCATGCCGCGTGGCGGGCAAGACGCAATCTGATGCTGATTTGACGGCGACGGTTCCGCGCGTTGTCTCGCGCGAGGGTCCCTGCGCTCAACCTCGCGGCGCCACCACCGGCTTGATCCGCATCACCGGCGTCGCCTGGCCGCCCGCATCCGCGCGCGGCCGGATCATCATCGGGAAAAAACGCCACAAATACAGCGCCTGGGCCAGCGCCCAGGCCGTGGCCGAGGCGTGCAGCAAGCCCGTCACGGCGCTCGACGGCAGCAGCGCCGCCAGCCGCAGCAGCGCGGCCAGGATGATGAGCGCGTAGCTCAGCACCATGCTGCGGTCGGTCTGCAGCGGACGGCCCAGGTGGCCCAGCGCGGTGCGCGTGACCATGCCCAGGATCATGACCGAGAAGCCGGCCACGCCGATCACGTGCGCGGGCCAGGCCACGCGCACGACCAGGCCGGCCAGTTGCGCCGCGCCGACCAGCAGCCCGATGCTCAGGCCCAGGTAGCCGGCGTACAGGATCCACAGCAGCGGCACGCGCCGCGCGGCCCAGGGTTTCCAGGCCAGCCACTGGACCAGCGCGATCAGGCTGCTGGCGGCCAGCGCCAGCGCGGCGCTCTTGGGCGCGCCGGTCAGCAGCAGCACGATGGCGGCCACGCCGGCCGCGAGCTGCCAGTGGCCGCTCCGGGTATGCGGCGGAATGTCCAGGCCGGCCACGGCGCGCTTGGCGAAGAAGGGCAGCACGCGGCGCGCGATCAGCAGGGTCAGCACGGCCATGCTGAGCAGGCCGGCGTTGAAGTAGCGCATCAGGCCCAGGTAGTCGCCGGAGACGGCGGCCGTCAGGTACAGCAGATGGGCGGATGCCAGCGCGGCCAGCAGCAAGGGCACGCCGTAGTTGCGCTTGTTGCGCGTCAGCCAGACCGAGCGCCCCAGCGCCGCCGCGCCCCACAGGAAGAAGACCAGGTCGGCGATGCCCGCCAGCAGGAAGGCCGGACGGCCGGGAACCAGGTAGCCCGCGCGCGCGGCCAGCCACACCAGGCACAGCGCGGCCAGCGCGTTGCCGCGCAGCGGATTGCGGCCGGTCCAGTTGGCGCCGGCCGTGAGCAGGAAGCCCACGGCGATGGTGGCGACGAAGCCCCACAGCATCTCGTGCGCGTGCCAGGCCAGCCCGTTCAATTCGCCGCGCAGCAGCGAAGGCGCGTGGACCCAGAGCAGCACCGAGATCAAGGCCCAGGCGCAGCCGGCAAGGTACAGCGGGCGGAAACCCATTTCGGTGAAGGCGCGCCATTGCGGGCGGGGCCGGGCGGGGGCTCGGACGGGTTCGTCGATGGAAAGCAGGCTGCTCATGGTGGACATGCGCCGTGTGGCGCCCTGTGCATGGAACCGGCAGGGCCGGCTTTTAAGGTGTATTTCAAATGCATATTAATGCCAGCCCACAAGCCATGCCAGCGCGCGGATTTGATCTGGCGCAAACCCGGCTTCCGGGCAGGGGGTGACTAGTCACATCGGCGCGGCCGGATGGTCGGCCGGCGAATGGCGCGCGCGGCGGGGTATCCCTAGTCTGAGCGCATGTATTCGTCGGATAGATCCGTCAGCAAAGCGAGAACGACCATGACAGCATCACCCAGTCATACCCGGCCCGGCGCGCCCATGCGCGTGCTGGTCTCCAGCACCTTCGCCTTCACCATCTGCTTCGCGGTATGGATGATCTTCGCGGTGCTGGGCATCCCCATCAAGCAGCAGCTCGGGCTGTCCGAGACGGAATTCGGCCTGCTGGCCGCCATGCCGGTGCTGACCGGCTCGCTGGTGCGCGTGCCGCTGGGCATCTGGACCGACCGCTACGGCGGCCGTCCGGTGTTCTTCGTGCTGATGCTGCTGGCCGTGGTGCCGATCTGGCTGCTGTCCTATGCCACCGAGTATTGGCACTTCCTGGTGCTGGCGCTGTTCGTCGGCCTGACGGGCGGCTCGTTCTCGGTCGGCACGCCCTATGTGGCGCGCTGGTTTCCGCGCAACAAGCAGGGCCTGGCCATGGGCGTGTTCGGCGCCGGCAACTCCGGCTCGGCCATCACCAAGTTCGTGGCGCCGGCGCTGATCGCGGCCGCCGGCGGCGCCTGGGTCATCGTGCCGCAGGTATACGCGGTGGCGCTGCTGGTGACGGCGGTGCTGTTCTGGCTGTTTTCGTCGTCCGATCCGGCGCATCGCGTCACCGGCGGCGCCAGCCTGAAGGCACAGTTCGCCATGCTCAAGGATCCGCGCGTGTGGCGCTACTGCCAGTACTACTCGGTGGTGTTTGGCGGCTATGTGGCGCTGGCGCTGTGGATGACCAAGTACTACATCGGCGAATACGGCTTCGACATGAAGCTGGCGGCGCTGCTGGCGGCCTGCTTCTCGCTGCCCGGCGGCGTGCTGCGCGCGGTGGGCGGCTGGATTTCGGACCGCTACGGCGCCTACAAGACCACCTGGTGGGTGATGTGGGTGTGCTGGGTCGCGTTCTTCCTGCTCAGCTACCCGCAGACGCAGTTCACCATCATGACCGCCGCCGGTCCGCGCAGCTTCGAGATCGCGCTCGGTCCCATCCCCTTCACCGTGCTGCTGTTCGTGGTCGGCATCGCCATGGCCGTCGGCAAGGCCTCGGTCTTCAAGTTCATCTCGGACGAGTTCGGCCAGAACATCGGCGCGGTGTCCGGCATCGTCGGCCTGGCCGGCGGCCTGGGCGGCTTCATCCTGCCCATCCTGTTCGGCGTGCTGCTGGACCTGACCGGCGTGCGCTCCAGCGCCTTCATGCTGCTGTACGGCACGGTCTGCGTGTCGCTCATCTTCATGCACTTCAGTTTCCGGCCCGAAAGCGCGGCCATCGCCCGGCGCCAGCCGGCCTGATTCCTCCCTTCTAGCGAGAACCCTATGTCCACTCATGTCCTGCAGCGCTGGGAGCCGGAGAATCCCGGCTTCTGGCAACAGACCGGCGCGCGCATCGCCAACCGCAACCTGTGGATCTCCATTCCCGCGCTGATGCTGGCCTTCAGCATCTGGATGCTGTGGAGCGTGGTGGTGGTCAACCTGGACCGCGCCGGCTTCATGCTGTCCAAGAACCAGATGTTCTGGCTGACGGCGCTGCCCGCGCTGTCGGGCGCCACGCTGCGCATCTTCTATTCCTTCCTGGTGCCGGTGTTCGGCGGCCGCAAGTGGACCGCCATCTCGACGGCCTCGCTGCTGATCCCGGCGCTGGGCATGGGCTTCGCGCTGCGCGATCCGTCCACCTCCTATCCGACGCTGCTGATCCTGGCGCTGCTGTGCGGCCTGGGCGGCGGCAACTTCAGCTCCAGCATGGCCAACATCAGCTTCTTCTTTCCCAAGGAAAAGAAGGGGCTGGCCACCGGCCTGAACGCCGGCATCGGCAACCTGGGCGTGTCGCTGGTGCAGTTCGCCGTGCCGGTGGCGATCTCGGCCGGCATGTTCGGCGCGCTGGGCGGCGACCCGCAGCAGGCCATGGTCAAGGGCGCGGCGACCAATATCTGGCTGCAGAACGCCGGCTTCATCTGGGTGCTGCCGATCGCGCTGGCCTCGCTGGCGGCCTGGTTCGGCATGAACGACATCGCCGACGCGCGCGCGTCCTTCGCCGACCAGGCGGTGATCTTCAAGCGCAAGCACAACTGGCTGATGTGCTGGCTGTACGTGGGCACCTTCGGCTCCTTCATCGGTTTCTCGGCCGGTTTCGCCATGCTGACCAAGACGCTGTTCCCGCAGGTCGATCCCACCGCCTATGCCTTCCTGGGGCCGCTGGTGGGTTCGCTGACGCGGCCGCTGGGCGGCTGGGTGTCGGACAAGCTGGGCGGCGCGCGCGTCACGCTGTTCACCTTCGTCGGCATGATCGCGGCGGTGCTTGGCGTGATGATGTTCATGCCGGTGAACGGGCAGGGCGGCGACTTCAACGGCTTCCTGGCCATGTTCATCGTGCTGTTCGCGCTGACCGGCGTGGGCAACGGCTCGACCTTCCGCATGATCCCGGTGATCTTCCTGCGCGAGCGTACCCAGGCCGCCGAGGGCCGGGGCGAGGCCGGGCGCAAGCAGGCGCTGGCCGAGGCCGCCAAGGAATCGGCGGCGGTGCTGGGCTTTTCCGGCGCGATCGGCGCCTATGGCGGCTTCTTCATCCCGCGCAGCTTCGGCACCTCGCTGGAGCTGACCGGCGGCGCGCAGGCGGCGCTCTATTGCTTCATCGCCTTCTACGCCACCTGCGTGCTGATCACCTGGTGGCAGTACGCGCGCCGCAACGCGCCGGTGCCGTGCTGAGCAATGACCGGGGTGACTAGTCATTCTGCCGTGCCCGACCTGTGCCTGCGGGCAATGGCGGGCGCGGCGCCCCGGGCCTAAAGTGGATTCGCAAGCAGAGCAAGCAGCATGCGCCGGCCGGGCCGGCGCTCTTGGAGAGCAACAATGAGTCATTTTCTGGATCGCCTGAAGTTCATGTCCAGGGTGAAGTCCACCTTCGCGGACGGGCACGGCGAGACGGTCAACGAGGACCGCCGCTGGGAGAACGCCTACCGCGCGCGCTGGCAGCACGACAAGGTCGTGCGCTCGACCCACGGCGTGAACTGCACCGGTTCCTGCTCGTGGAAGGTCTACGTCAAGAACGGCCTGATCACCTGGGAAACGCAGCAGACCGACTACCCGCGCACGCGCCCGGACCTGCCCAACCACGAACCTCGCGGCTGTCCCAGAGGCGCGTCCTACAGCTGGTATGTCTATTCGGCCCAGCGCGTTAAGTACCCGATGATCCGGGGCCGCCTGATCGAGATGTGGCGCGAGGCCCGCAAGACCATGGACCCGATCGCGGCCTGGGAATGGATCAGCCAGGATCCGGTCCGCGCCAAGCGCTACAAGGCCGTGCGCGGCCTGGGCGGCTTCGTGCGCGCCGACTGGGACACGGCCACCGAGATCATCGCCGCCGCCAATGCCTACACCATCAAGAAGTTCGGCCCCGACCGCCTGATCGGCTTCTCGCCGATCCCGGCCATGTCCATGGTCAGCTACGCCGCCGGTGCGCGCTACCTGAGCCTGCTGGGCGGCGCCTGCCTGAGCTTCTACGACTGGTACTGCGACCTGCCGCCGGCCAGCCCGCAGGTCTGGGGCGAACAGACCGACGTGCCGGAATCGGCCGACTGGTACAACTCCACCTACCTGATGGTCTGGGGCTCGAACGTGCCGCAGACCCGCACGCCCGACGCGCACTTCTACACCGAGGTCCGCTACAAGGGCACCAAGACCGTGGCCGTGTCCAGCGACTTCGGCGAAATGGTCAAGTTCGGCGACATCTGGCTGGCGCCCAAGCAGGGCACCGACGCCGCGCTGGCCATGGCCATGGGCCATGTGATCCTGAAGGAATTCCACCTGTCCGGCGCCTCGGACTACTTCCGCGACTACGTGCGCCGCTACACCGACATGCCCATGCTGGTGCTGCTCAAGGAGCGCGACGGCCGCCATGTGCCCGACCACTTCCTGCGCGCCTCGCACCTGGACGGCGCGCTGGGCGAGCAGAACAATCCCGACTGGAAGACGCTGGTCTATGACGAGGACAGTGGCGATCTGGTCGCGCCCAACGGCAGCATCGGCTTCCGCTGGGGCGAGGGCGCGGTCAACGGCGGCGAGAAGGTCGGCCGCTGGAACCTGGAAGCGCGCGACGGCGGCAGCGGCCGCGACATCACGCCGCGCCTGTCCCTGATCGACCAGGCCGATGCGGTCGTGGGCGTGGGCTTCCCGTACTTCGGCGGCGAGCACGACGAGCTGCTGACGCGCAATGTGCCGGCGCGCCGCATCCGCCTGGCCGACGGCACGGACGCGCTGGTCGCCACCGTGTACGACCTGCAGATGGCCAATTACGGCCTGGATCGCGGCCTGGGCGGCGGCAATGTCGCCACGTCCTATGACGACGACGTGCCCTACACCCCGGCCTGGCAGGAAAAGCACACCTCGGTGCCGCGCGCCCAGGTGATCCAGGTGGCGCGCGAGTTCGCGCAGAACGCGCACGACACCCAGGGCAAGTCCATGGTGATCGTCGGCGCCGGCCTGAACCACTGGTACCACATGGACATGATCTACCGAGGCATCATCAACATGCTGATGATGTGCGGCTGCGTGGGCAAGAGCGGCGGCGGCTGGGCGCACTACGTGGGCCAGGAAAAGCTGCGGCCGCAGTTCGGCTGGGCGCCGCTGGCCTTCGCCTCGGACTGGGCGCGCCCGCCGCGCCAGATGAACGGCACCTCGTTCTTCTACGCCCACACCAGCCAGTGGCGTCACGAGAAGCTGAACGTGCAGGAAGTGCTGGGCCCCACCGCCGACCGCGGCAAGTACGGCGAACTCAGCATGATCGACCTGAACGCCCGCGCCGAGCGCATGGGCTGGCTGCCGTCGGCGCCGCAGCTGCGCACCAATCCGCTGGACCTGGTGGCCGAGGCCGAGGCCGCCGGCAAGGACCCGGTGGCGCACGCCGTCGAGGGCCTGAAGTCGGGCGCGCTGCAGATGGCCTGCGAGAACCCGGACGATCCGGCCAACTTCCCGCGCAATATGTTCGTGTGGCGCTCCAACATCCTGGGCTCCAGCGGCAAGGGCCACGAGTACTTCCTGAAGTACCTGCTGGGCACGCAGAACGCCGTGTTCGGCGACGAGGCCGACGCCATCAAGCCGGTCGAGGTCGCCTATGAGGACGACGCCGCCGAGGGCAAGCTGGACCTTCTGACGGTGCTGGACTTCCGCATGAGCACGACCTGCCTGTACGGCGACATCGTGCTGCCGACCGCCACCTGGTACGAAAAGGACGACCTGAACACGTCCGACATGCACCCGTTCATCCACCCGCTCAGCGAGGCGGTGCAGCCGCTGTGGGAAAGCAAGACGGACTGGGAGATCTACAAGCTGCTGGCCAAGCGCTTCAGCGAGATCGGCGGCCCCTACCTGGGCAAGCGCCGCGACCTGGTGCTGGCTCCCTTGATGCACGACACCCCGGGAGAACTGGGCCAGCCCTTCGAGCCCAAGGACTGGAAGCTGGGCGAGTGCGACCTGGTGCCGGGCAAGACCGCGCCCAACATGGTCGTGGTCGAGCGCGACTACAACGACATCTACCGCAAGTTCACCTCCGTCGGCCCCTTGCTGGACAAGCTGGGCAACGGCGGCAAGGGCATCAACTGGAACACCGAGCACGAAGTGCGCGAGCTGGCCGGCCTGAACGACAGCGTCAGCGAGCCGGGCGTGAGCCAGGGCCGTCCGCGCCTGGACACGGCCATCGACGCCGCCGAGATGATCCTGACCTTCGCGCCCGAGACCAACGGCCATGTGTCGGTCAAGGCCTGGGAGGCATTGAGCAAGATCACCGGCCGCGAGCACGCCCACCTGGCGATCGGTCGCGAGCATGACAAGATCCGCTTCCGCGATATCCAGGCGCAGCCGCGCAAGATCATCTCGGCGCCGACCTGGTCGGGCCTGGAAAGCGAGGAGGTCAGCTACAACGCCGGCTACACCAACGTGCATGAGCTGATCCCATGGCGCACCCTGACCGGCCGTCAGCAGTTCTACCAGGATCACCGCTGGATGCTGGACTTCGGCGAGGGCTTCTGCGTCTACAAGCCGGCCATCGACACCAAGACGGTGGCGCCCATGCTGGGCCGCTATCCGAACGGCGAGAAGGAGCTGGTGCTGAACTGGCTGACGCCGCACCAGAAGTGGGGCATCCACAGCACCTACTCGGACAACCTGCGCATGCTGACCTTGAGCCGGGGCGGCCCCCACGTGTGGATCTCCGAGGCCGAGGCCAGGCAGGCCGGCCTGGTGGACAACGACTGGGTCGAGGTCTTCAACGTCAACGGCACGCTGACCGCGCGCGTGGTGGTGAGCCAGCGCGTGCCGGTGGGCATGTGCCTGATGTACCACGCCCAGGAAAAGATCGTGAACGTGCCGGGCGCCGAGACCAGCGGCAAGCGCGGCGGCATCCACAACTCCGTCACCCGCACCGTGCTCAAGCCCACCCACATGATCGGCGGCTATGCGCAGCAGGCCTACGGCTTCAACTACTACGGCACCGTGGGCGCCAACCGCGATGAATTCGTGGTGCTGCGCAAGATGAAGAAAGTGGACTGGCTTGAAGGCCCGTTGGTTGAAACGCAACAAGAAGAGAAGCAATCATGAGGATACGCGCCCAAATCGGCATGGTGCTGAACCTGGACAAGTGCATCGGCTGCCATACCTGCTCGGTCACCTGCAAGAACGTCTGGACCAGCCGCGACGGCGTCGAGTACGCCTGGTTCAACAACGTGGAAACCAAGCCCGGCATCGGCTATCCCAAGGAATGGGAGAACCAGGGCAAGTGGAAGGGCGGCTGGAACCGCACGGCCAGCGGCAAGCTGGAGCCGCGCCAGGGCGGCAAGCTGCGCATCCTGGCCAATCTGTTCGCCAACCCGAACCTGCCGCAGATCGACGACTACTACGAGCCCTACACCTACGACTACGAGCACCTGAAGAACGCGCCGCTGTCGCAGACGCCGCCGACCGCGCGTCCGGTGTCGGTGCTGACCGGCAAGAAGATGGACAAGATCCATTGGGGCCCGAACTGGGAAGACGACCTGGGCGGCGAGTTCAGTGCGCGCAGCCGCGACCAGCTGTTCGAGGGCGTGCAGAAGGAGATGTACTCGACCTTCGAGAACACCTTCATGATGTACCTGCCGCGCCTGTGCGAGCACTGCCTGAACCCGGCCTGTGTCGCCAGCTGCCCGTCCGGCTCTATCTACAAGCGCGAGGACGACGGCATCGTGCTGGTGGATCAGGACAAGTGCCGGGGCTGGCGCATGTGCATCTCCGGCTGCCCGTACAAGAAGATCTACTACAACTGGCAGAGCGGCAAGGCCGAGAAGTGCACCTTCTGCTATCCGCGCATCGAGGCCGGCCAGCCGACCGTGTGCTCCGAGACCTGCGTGGGCCGGATCCGCTACCTGGGCGTGATGCTGTACGACGCCGACCAGATCGAGCGCGCCGCCGCCGTGGCCAGCGAGCAGGACCTGTACCAGTCGCAGCTGGACCTGTTCCTGGATCCGCACTCGCCCGAGGTGATCGCCGCCGCGCGCGAGCAGGGCATTCCCGAGTCCTGGCTGGAGGCCGCCCGCAAGTCGCCGGTCTACAAGATGGCCGTGCAATGGCGCGTGGCCTTCCCGCTGCACCCGGAATACCGCACGCTGCCCATGGTCTGGTACATCCCGCCGCTGTCGCCGATCCAGACGGCCGCCGAGTCCGGCAAGATGCCGACCCGCACCGTGGGCAAGAGCGCCATGATCCCGGACGTGTCCAGCCTGCGCATCCCCGTGCGCTACCTGGCCAACCTGCTGACGGCGGGCAAGGAAGAGCCGGTGCTGCTGGCGCTGGAGCGCATGCTGGCCATGCGCGCCTACAAGCGCTCGGAGACCGTGCACGGCGAACTGGATAGCGAGCTGCTGGCCCGGGTCGGCCTGGACGACGCCACCGTGCAGGACATGTACCGCATCATGGCCATCGCCGACTACGAGGACCGCTTCGTGGTGCCGAGCAGCCACAAGGAAATGGTCGAGGACAGCTTCAACGAGAAGGGCAGCTGCGGCTTCACCTTCGGCAACGGCTGCTCCGGCGGCGTGTCCGAGGGCTCGCTGTTCGGCAAGAAGCCGCAGGGCAGCGAGATCTTCATCGACATGCCCAAGTCCCGCAAGAAGGCCGCCGCGGCCTGAGCAAAGGAGAACACGATGAGCTTGTACCGACTGCTTTCCGCGCTGCTCAGCTACCCCGAGCAGGAACTGCTGGACGCCTTGCCCGAGATCGACGCCGCGCTGGCCGACCACCCCTGGGCCGGCGAGACGCTGGAACCCCTGACCGCCTGGCTGGGCGGCCAGGCCCTGATCCCGCTGCAGGAAACCTACGTCGCCACCTTCGACCGCAACCGCTCGCACTCGCTGCACCTGTTCGAGCACGTGCACGGCGAAAGCCGCGACCGGGGCCAGGCCATGGTGGACCTGCTGCAGACCTACCGCGACCATGGCTTTGAACCCGTGGTGTCGGAACTGCCGGACCACGTGCCGCTGTTCCTGGAGTTCCTGGGCGTGATCGACGCCGACCAGGCCCAGGCGCTGCTGGACGAGGCCATCCACGTGCTGGCCGCCATCGGTTCGCGGCTGGCGCGCAACGACAGCCCCTACGCCTGCGTCTTCGCCGTGCTGCGCGACCTGTCCGCCGTGACGCCGCGCGAGCAGACCGAGGCGCCGGTGCGCGACATGGACGAGGCCATGGAGACCTTCGGAGCCGGCCCGGACGGCATCGAGCCGCTGCTGCGCCCGGCCGCCCAGGGCGGCGCGCACGCGGTGCATTTCTACCCCCGCGGGACGGCCGCCCGCTGACCGCTGCCAGGAACACGCATCATGAACACCCTGAACCAGTTCTTCTTCGGCATCTATCCCTACATTGCCTTGACCGTTTTTCTTTTGGGCAGCCTGGTCCGCTTCGAGCGCGAGCAGTACACCTGGAAGACCGACAGCTCGCAGCTGCTGCACCACGGCCGCCTGCGGCTGGGCAACATCCTGTTCCACGTCGGCATCCTGGGCCTGTTCTTCGGCCACGCCGTCGGCCTGCTGACGCCGGTGGTGGTCTGGGACACGCTGGGCGTGTCGCATTCGCTCAAGCAGATGGTCGCCATGGTGGCCGGCGGCGTGATGGGCGGGCTGTGCCTGATCGGCCTGTTGATCCTGATCCACCGCCGCATGAGCGATCCGCGCATCGCCGCCACCACCAAGCCGGGCGACAAGCTGCTGCTGCTCTGGATCCTGGTCACGCTGCTGCTGGGCCTGTCGACCATCGCGCTGTCCGCCGGTCACATGGACGGCGAGGTGATGGTCAGCCTGATGACCTGGGCGCAGCACATCGTCACCTTCCAGGGCGACGCCGCCAGCCACATCGCCGGCGTTTCGCCGGTGTTCAAGGCGCACCTGTTCATGGGGCTCACGCTGTTCGTGATCTTTCCCTTCACCCGGCTGGTGCACGTCTGGAGCGGCTTTGCCTCGCTGGGCTACCTGGGCCGCGCCTGGCAGCTGGTGCGTCCGCGCTGAGCCGCGTCCCGGAATACGAAGGAGCCGAACATGCCTGTCATCGTCAATGGCGTCGAACTGAACGACGCCGATCTGGAACGCGAATTGCCGCGCCACGCCGACGCCAGCAACCCGATGCGCAGCGCCATCACCGCGCTGGTGCTGCGCCGGGTGCTGCTGGACGAGGCCGGCCGGCAGGGGCTGGACGCCGAGGACGAGGAAGTCGCCATCGGCGCGCTGCTGGCCAGCGAGGCGAGGGCGCCGGAGGCCGACGAGGCGGCCTGCCGCCGCTTCTACCAGACCCATCCCGAGCGCTTCATGGTGGGCGAGCTGATCGAGGCCGACCATATCCTGTTCCAGGTCACGCCCGGCGTGAACCTGGACATGCTGCGCGCCCACGCCAGGGTGGTGCTGGACGAGCTGATGGCCGACCCGTCGCGCTTCGCCGAGGTGGCGCGCGAGCAGTCCAACTGTCCGTCGGCCGCGGTCGGCGGCAGCCTGGGCCAGCTCGGGCGCGGCGACACGGTGCCGGAGTTCGAGCGCGCCGTGTTCGCCTTGCCCGCCGGCGGCCTGCTGCCGCAGCTGCTGGAAACCCGCCACGGCCTGCACATCGTGCGCGTCACGCGCCGCATCGAAGGGCGCATGCTGGCCTATGAGCAGGTGGCGCAGCAGATCGCCCATGCCCTGTCCTCGGTGAGCCGGGACACGGCGTGGCGCCAGTACCTCAAGCTGCTGGTGGGGCGCGCCAGCGTCGAGGGCATCGACCTGGACGATGGCGAGCCCGAGCGCGTGTTCGGCGGCGGGAGCGCGCCATGAAGCCCCCGTCTGTTCTTGAGTCTGTTTCTGAATCCGCTGCTGCATCCGTCAGTGCCTCTGCCGTCGCGCCCGGCGCCCCGTCCTCGCCCGCGTCGGCGCGCGCGGGCGCCGGTCTGATCGACGGCCATGGCCGCCGCATCGACTATCTGCGCGTCTCCGTCACCGACCGCTGCGATTTGCGCTGCACCTACTGCCTGCCCAAGGACTACAAGGGCGCCGAGATTCCGGCCAACTGGCTCAGCCACGAGGAGATGGCGCGGCTGGTGCGTTTGTTCGTCGACAACGGCGTGCGCAAGGTGCGCCTGACTGGCGGCGAGCCGCTGACGCGCGGCGGCGTCGCCGGGCTGGCGGCGGCCATCGCGGCCATGCCGGGCCTGAGCGACTTGTCGCTGTCCACCAACGGCACGCGGCTGGCGCGCCATGCGCGCTCGCTGCGTGAGGCCGGGGTGCGGCGCCTGAATGTCAGCCTGGACACACTGGACGCCGCCGGCTTCCAGGCCATCACCGGGCGCGACTGCCTGGCCGACGTGCTGGACGGGCTGCGCGCCGCGCGCGAGGCCGGTTTCGCGCCGGTCAAGCTCAACAGCGTGGTGCATGCCGCCACGCCTGAAGATGACGTAGAGCGGCTGCTGGCCTATGCCCGCGAACAGGGCTTCGTGCTGCGCCTGATCGAGCCCATGCCCATGGGCGACTGCGGCCGCGCCCATGAGCATGTCGACCTGAACGCGCTGGGCGGGCGGCTGGCGGCCCGTCATGGCCTGGTGCCGGCGCTGGCGGCCGGCGGCGCCGGCCCGGCGCGCTACTGGACCGCCGACGGGCAAACGCACGTGCTGGGCGTGATCACGCCCATGTCGCGTCACTTCTGCGCCGCCTGCAACCGCGTGCGGCTGGGCGCGGACGGCACGCTCTATCTGTGCCTGGGCCAGGAAGACCAGGTGCCGCTGGGCCGCATGCTGCGCGCCGGCGCCAGCGACGCCGAGCTGCGCGGCGCGCTATTGGCCGGCATCGCCGCCAAGCCGGAGCGGCACGACTTCAACGCCCGGCCCGAGCGCGTGCTGCGCTTCATGGCGCAGACGGGAGGCTGAGATGCGCGATATCGAACGCTTCATCGACGGTTTCCAGCGCTTCCAGTACCAGTACTACGAGGCCGCGCCCTCGCTCTACCGCAACCTGCGCGACGGCCAGCACCCCAGCACGCTGCTGATCGGCTGCTGCGATTCGCGGGTGGACCCGGCGATGCTGCTGGGCTGCGATCCCGGCGACATCTTCACCGTGCGCAACGTCGCCAACCTGGTGCCGCCGGCCGACCGCGACCAGGGCCATCACGGCGTGCTGGCCGCGATCCAGTTCGCGGTGGACCAGCTCAAGGTCGGCCGCATCATCGTGCTGGGCCACGCGCATTGCGGCGGCATCCGCGCGCTGATGGAGCGGCCCGCCGGCGCGGCCGGCGAGCCGGACTACCTGAACCGCTGGATGGATATCGCCGAGCCGGCCCGCCAGCGCGTGCTGAACCAGATGCCGGACGCCCCGGACGCCGAGCGCCGGCGCGCCTGCGAACAGGCCTCCATCCTGATCTCGCTGCGCAACCTGGAGTCGCTGCCCTGCGTGCGGCGGGCGCTGGAGGCCGGCACGCTGACCCTGCATGGCTGGTATTTCGACCTGGTGGCGGGCGCTTTGCTGGCATACTCGCAGCGCGCGGACGGCTTCCTGCCCATCGTCTGCCCCCTGTTCACGGAGCTTGCATGACCCCAGTCTTCGGCATCGCCGGCCGTTCCGGCAGCGGCAAGACCACCCTGATCGAAGCCATGCTGCCGCTGCTGCGCGCGCGCGGGCTGGCGGTCAGCGTGATCAAGCACAGCCACCACGATTTCGAGATGGAGCCGCCCGGCAAGGACAGCGCGCGCTTTCGCCAGGCCGGCGCGCACGAGGTGATGGTGGCCTCGCCGTACCGCTATGCCATCGTGCACGAGCTGCGCGGCGGACCCGAACCCACGCTGGCGCAGCAGCTGGAGCGGCTGGCGCCGGCCGATCTGGTGCTGGTGGAAGGCTTCAAGCAGGCCGCGATCCCGCGCCTCGAGGTCTACCGGCCGGCGCTGGGCAAGCCGGCGCTGCACGCCGAGGACGGCGGCTTCCTGGCTGTGGTCACGGACGCGGCGCTAGATACGACGCTGCCATGCCTGCCGCTGAACGAGCCGGACGCGGTGGCGGCGTTCATTTGCAGCACACTGGGGCTGGCGCCGGGGAAAGCCTAGGTTTTCCCCGCCGGGCGGGCCAGGACCAATCTGTAACCGGCCGCCGAAGGACTACACTGGCGCCATGCCGGCCCGGCAAGCAAGACATTCATGACCCCTATCGATTCCAGAACCGACCCCGGCGGCCTGCCGTCACCCCGGCATCGCCTGTCCACGCGCATCATCGCCACCTCGCTGGCCGCGTTGGTGGTGGTGCTGTCCATGATCAGCTGGACGCTGTGGCTGTCCTGGCAGCTGGAAGGCGCGGGCGCGGCCATCAACGATACCGGCAGCCTGCGCATGCGCGCCAACCGGGTGGCGGTGGAGCTGATGCGGCCGCAGGAAGGACGCAAGGTGCGCACCGACGAGCAGATCCTGCTCATGGACGAGACCATCGCGCGGCTGGCCAAGGGCAATCCGGCGCGGCCGCTGTTCATTCCCAATGACGAAGGCATCCGCAAGCAGTGGAGCGAGGTGGCCGGCTACTGGCGCGAGATCATGAAGCCCTCGGCCATGCGCGCCCTGGGCCGGCCCGACGCCGCCTACTACCTGGAGACGCTGCCGGAGTTCGTGGCCAAGGCCGACACGCTGGTGCGCATGATTGAGCAGGACAACGCCGGCAAGACCACGATGCTGCGGCTGTCGCAAGGCGTGCTGGCGGCGATCGCCAGCGCCGGCACGCTGGCCATGATCTATCTGCTGTACCTGTGGATCATCTCGCCCGTGCTGCGCCTGCGCGACGGCCTGCAGCGCATGGCGGCGCGCGAGTTCAGCACCCGGCTGCCGGTGGAAAGCCGCGACGAGTTCGGCGTGCTGGCGCGCGGCTTCAACCGCATGGCCGACGAGCTGCAAGGGCTGTACACCGGGCTGGAGCAGCGAGTGGAGCAGAAGACGGCCCAGCTGGCGGCGCAGAACCGCGACATCGGCGCGCTCTACGACATGGCGGCCTTCCTCAACCAGCCCAACGAGATCGAGGCGCTGTGCGACGGCTTCCTGCGGCGCGTCATGCTGCAATTCGACGCCGAGGGCGGCAGCATCCGCGCGCTCGACCCGAACAACGAAAAGCTCAACCTGATGGTGTCGGTGGGCCTGTCGGACGCGCTGGTCGAGTCCGAGCACTGCATGCGCGTGGACGACTGTTATTGCGGCGTCGCCACCCGCAAGGCCGGGGTGATCGTGATCCAGGACTTCCGCCACGCGCCGCCCAGCCTGGACCTGAACTGCCAGCGCGAGGGCTTCGCCAGCGTGGCCGTTTTCCGCATCGTCGCGCGCGACGAGGTGCTGGGTTCGTATTCGCTGCATTTCCGCAGCCAGCGCAAGCTGGCGCCTGCCGAATCGCAGCTGCTCGAAACGCTGGGCCAGCACCTGGGCGTGGCGCTGGACAACCGCCGCCTGAGCGCCCAGGCGCGGCAGCTGGCGGTGGTGCAGGAGCGCGGCCTGGTGGCGCAGGGGCTGCACGACAGCCTGGCGCAGGGCCTGAATTTCCTGAACCTGCAATTGCAGATGCTGGACGGCGCGGTCAAGCGCGGCGACGCCGCCGAGGTCGATGAAATCCTGCCGCTGCTGCGCACCGGCGTGGATGAAAGCTACCAGGACGTGCGCGAGCTGCTGACCAATTTCCGCAGCAAGCTGTCGCAGGGCGACCTGTACGTGGCGATCGAGGACACGGTGGACCGCTTCCGCCGCCAGACCGGCATGGATACCGAGCTGGCCGTGGGCGAGCGCCAGGGCGCGCCGCTGGCGCCGGACCAGCAGTTGCAGGTGCTGTTCATCCTGCAGGAAGCGCTGTCCAACGTGCGCAAGCATTCCGAGGCCGCGCGCGTGCGCGTCGAGGTCGAGGACGGGCGCGATTTCGTGCTCAGCATCAGTGACGATGGGCAGGGCTACGACGCCGAGGAAGTGGCCGCCCGTGGCGAGGCCCATGTCGGCCTGCACATCATGCGCGAGCGCGCGGCGCGCCTGCGCGCCGTCATAAAACTCGAATCGCGGCCCGGCCAGGGCACGCGAGTCCTCTTGACACTGCCCGGCGCAGAACGCCTGGCCGCCTAAGGGGAGGGGTAGCCCACCCCCGAAGCGCTGCACGCCGGTGCTTTCCATAACTGAACGACGCAATACCATGCCCATCCGAATCCTTCTTGTCGACGACCACACGCTGTTCCGCTCGGGCCTGCGCCTGCTGTTGCAGCGCCAGCCCGATTTCGAGATCGTGGCCGAGGCCGGCGACGGGGTCGAGGGCCTGAAGCGGGCCAAGGAACTCAAGCCCGACGTGGTGCTGCTGGACCTGAACCTGCCGGGCCTGTCCGGCCTGGAAACGCTGCAACTGCTGGTGCAGGACCTGCCGTCCTGTGCGGTCATCATCCTGACCGTGTCGGAAGAGGCCGACGAGCTGGGGCAGGCGCTGCGCGACGGCGCGCGCGGCTATCTGGTCAAGAACATCGACGCCGAGGCGCTGACCAGCGCGATCCGCCGCGCGGCGGGCGGCGAACCGGTCATCGCGCAGAGCATGACCGCCAAGCTGGTCGAGCAGTTCCGTGGCCAGGCCCAGGCCGGCGCGCAGCCGGCGGGGCAGGGCGAGCGCCACAGGCTGACCGCGCGCGAGACGCAGATCGTGCAGTACCTGGCGCGCGGCGCCAGCAACAAGGTCATCGCGCGCGAGCTGGACGTCAGCGAAAGCACGGTCAAGATCCATGTGCAGAACGTGCTGAAGAAGCTCAATCTCACCAGCCGCGTGCAGGTCGCCGTGTACGCGGTGGAACACGGGCTGCACGTCGAGGAATGAGCGCGCGGCGCGCGCGCCCGCCGGCGGGCTGATCCGCCGCAAACGCCGGCCCGCCGCCGTTTGATCTGCGACAAGGCCGCGCCCGGCACCGGCCCCTAGACTGGCCGGCATGCAAACGCGAACCTCACCCATGGAACTGGTGGCTCCGGCCGGCAGCCTGGCCGCGCTGAAATCCGCTATCGAGGCGGGCGCGGACACGGTCTACCTGGGCCTCAAGAACGCCACCAATGCCCGCAACTTCGCCGGGCTGAATTTCACCGAAAACGACATCCGCGCCGGCGTCGAGCTGGCCCATGCGCGCGGGCGACAGGTCCTTTTCGCCATCAACACCTTCGTGCAGGCCGGGCGCGGCCAGGAATGGCGCGCCGCCGTGGACGCGGCCCATTCGCTGGGCGCGGACGCGGTCATCATGGCCGACGCGGGCCTGCTGGGCTATGCCAGCGACCGCTATCCCGACCTGCGGCTGCACCTGTCGGTGCAGGGCTCGGCCACGCACGCCGACGCCATTGAGCTGATGAAGGAGCAGTTCGGCATCAAGCGCGTGGTGCTGCCGCGCGTGCTGACGCTGGCCGAGATCGCCCGCATCTGCGGACAGGTCAGCGTCGAGGTCGAGGTGTTCGGCTTCGGCAGCCTGTGCGTGATGGCCGAGGGCCGCTGCCTGCTGTCGTCCTACGCCACCGGCGATTCCCCCAACAACAAGGGCGTCTGTTCGCCCGCGCACGCGGTGCGCTGGGTGGAGGACAAGGGCCGCATGGACGCGCGCCTGAACGGCATCCTGATCGACCGCTACGAGCCGGGCGAGCCGGCCGCCTATCCGACGCTGTGCAAGGGCCGCTTCAAGGTCGATGGCGCCGACGACCACGCGCTGGAGGAACCCACCAGCCTGAACGCCATCGGCCTCTTGCCCCGGCTGGCCGAGATGGGCGTGTCCGCCGTCAAGATCGAAGGGCGGCAACGCAGCCCGGCCTATGTGACGCAGGTGGTGTCCACGCTGCGCGCCGCGCTGGACAGCGCGCACGCCGACGCCGCGCGTTTTTCCCCGCGCCCCGAATGGAACGCCATGCTGGCGCGCCATGCCGAGGGCTCCCAAGTCACCCAAGGCGCATTCGAACGTCCATGGAAATGAACGCAACCCCGGCATTCCGCATCTCCGTCGGCCCCTTGCTGTATTACTGGCCGCGCCAGCAGACGCTGGACTTCTACGCCGACCTGGCCGACGGCCCGGCCGACATCATCTACGTGGGCGAGACGGTGTGCAGCCGCCGCCGCGAATTGCGCGCCGAGGACTGGCTGGACCTGGCGCGCGACCTGCGCGCCACCGGCAAGACCGTGGTGCTGTCGGGCCGCACCCTGATCGAGACCGGCTCCGAGGCCGGCGCGCTGCGCAAGCTGTGCGAACAGCAGGACTTCCTGATCGAGGCCGGCGAGGTGGGCGCGCTGCGCCACCTGGCCGGCCGTCCCTTCGTAGCCGGGCCGCACATGAACGCGTATCACGGCGGCACGCTGGACTGGCTGGCCAGCCGAGGCGCGGTGCGCTTCGTCGCGCCGCTGGAGATGGACAGCGCCACGCTGGCGCGCCTGCTGGCGGAAAAACCCGCCGCGCTGGAGTGCGAGGTCATGGTGTGGGGCCGCATGGCGCTGGCGTTCTCGGCGCGCTGCTTCACCGCCCGCCATTTCCGGCTGAAGAAGGACGACTGCGGCTTCCGCTGCATCGAGCATCCCGACGGCCTGGACCTGCGCACGCGCGAGTCGCGCGACTTCCTGGCCATCAACGGTATCCAGGTGCAGTCGGCGGCCTGTCTGGACCTGCTGGACCAGGCGATGGAGCTGGCCGTGATGGGCGCGCGCGTGCTGCGCGTCAGCCCGCAATCGAGCGGCACGCAGGCCGCCATCGCGGCGCTGGACGCCACGCGCCATGGCGCGCCAGCGGCCGAGGTCGCGCCGCCCGCCGGCATGGAACGCTGCAACGGCTATTACTACGGCCACGCGGGCATCGACCTGTTGCGGGAGCCGGCATGAACCTGAGCCTGCCCGCGCCGCCCGCGCTGCTGGCCCGGCTGGGCCGCAAGCTGCCGGCGCCGCTCGTGTCGCTGCATTTCACCGCCGGCCTGGAGCTGGCGCGCCGCTTCAAGTGGCTGCAGCCTCCGGCCGAACTGGACGGGCGGCGCTTCGCCATCACCGTCGAGGACCTGGGCCTGCGCAGCTGCTTCGCCGTGCGTGGCGGCGCGTTCCGCCCCGTGTGGGACGGCGCGCCGGCCGAGCTGGAACTGGGCGCCAAGCTGGCCGACTTCCTGGCGCTGATGCGCGCGGACATGGACGCCGATACCTTGTTTTTCCAGCGCCGCCTGCGGATCTCAGGCGACACCGAGCTGGGCCTGATCGTGAAGAACTGGCTGGACGCCTCGCCGCGCCCGGCCTGGCTGGACAAGCTGGGCGCGCTGGGGAGGCCGCAAGCGTGAGTCCGGGATGGGCCGCTTGCATGACCGACAGCGGCGCGGGGGCTTGACGCATCCGCGCCGCCAGTCGTGCTATATCCTCGGGCCGACACAGCAACGGAGCACAGCATGAAGATATTGATCGTGGGCGCCAGCAAGGGCCTGGGCCGCGCCCTGGCCGAAGGGCTGGGGCAGGACGCGGAAATGATCATCGGCGTATCGCGCAAGGCGCCCACGGACCTGACGGTGGCGCCGTCCTGCGCGCTGCGCTGGATCGAGGCGGACCTGTCCGACCCCGAGGCCGCCGCCGCGCGCATCGCCGAGCAGGCGCCGGCCGAGCTGGACGCCATTCTCTACAACGTCGGCGTGTGGGAAGACAAGGCTTTCAGCGACGACTACGACTTCCTGGCCGATTCGCCGCAACAGATCGCGCGGCTGCTGGACATCAACATCACCGGCACGATCCTGCTGTTGCAACGGTTGATCCCGCGCCTGCTGGGTCGTGCCAAGCCGCAGCTGGTGCTGACCGGCTCGACCTCGGGACTGCCGCGCAGCGGCCGGCCCGAAGTGGCGTTCGGCGCGTCCAAGGCGGCGCTGTCGGGCATCGCCGACGCGCTGCGCGAGAGTTTCCGGGCGCGGCGGCTGGCGGTCACCTGCCTGCAGCTGGGCTACCTGAATACCGAGGACGGACTGGCGGTGGCGCGCGATGAGGCCAGCCGGCGCGGCGAGGGCACGCTGGCGCCGGTGCACGATGTGGTGGCGATGGTGCGCGCGCTGCTCAGCCTGTCCGATGCCTCTTTCGTGCGGGAACTGGTGCTGCCGGCGATCCTCGACGAACGCTTCTGAGGCCGGCCGTTCAGAGCCGTCCCGTCTCCATCGCCCGGGCCACCCGCGACAGCGCCAGGCTGGCCGCGAAGTACAGCGCGGCCACCGCCAGGTAGACCTCGACGTGATAGGGCCGCCAGGCCGTGCCGGCCACCACGGCCTTGGCCGCGCCCAGCACGTCGAACACGCCGATGATGCTGACCAGCGAGGTATCCTTGACCGCGCCCACGAACACGCCCAGCGCCGCCGGCGCGGCGATGCGCCGGGCCTGCGGCCAGATCACGGCCTGGTAGGCCAGGGCGGAGCCCATGCCCAGCGCGCGCGCCGCCGCCATCTGGCCCGGCGGGATGGCCTGCAGCGCGCCGCGCAGCACCTCGGCCAGCAGGCAGGCGGTGTGCAGCGTCAGCGCGGCCAGCGCCATGCTGAACTTGGACACGCCGCCGCCCAGCAGCATGGGCAGCACGAAGGACGCGAACAGCAACTGTGTGACCAACGGCACGCCGCGCACGGCCTCGATCAGCGTGGCGGCGGCGAACGAGCCGGCGGGGCTGGACGAGCGGCGCAGCAGCGCCAGACCGGCCGCCAGCGGCACGGCGGCCAACAGCGCCGCGATCGCCAGGATCAGCGTGACCAGCAGGCCGCCCCAGCGCAGCGGGCCGATGGCCTCGCCGCCCCAGGGCCAGCCGGACAGCGCGCCGGCGGCAAGCGCCAGCGCGGCGATGGCGACGCCGGCGCGTATCCGTCCGGACAGCCGGCCCGCGCCCAGCGCCACGGCGACCGCCAGCAGCAGCGCGGCGCAGGCGACCAGGGCGGGGGCGCGATGCGCCGGCTGCATCGCGCCGAACAACAGCAATGGCAGGTTCTCGCCCACGGCGGCCCAGCAGGCGCCGGCGGCTTGCGCGCAGGCCGCCGCGTCGCCGCGCCAGATTGCGTTGAGCAAGGCCCAGTCGGCGAGCGAGCCGGCGGCGAGCAGCGCCGCCAGCAGCGCGGCCGTCCTGGCCAGGCGCCGCGCCCAGCGCCCGCCGCCTTGCCCAGCAAGGGTGGCAAGCAGCGCGGGGCGTTCGCCCAGGCGCGCGCCGTGCAGATCGCCCGGACCATGCCGGGCGCTGCGCGCGTTCCACGCGGACAGCGCGCCGCCCAGCGCCAGGGCCAGGCCCAGATAGGCCGCCAGCGCCAGCGAGATGCCTTCCAGCGCCAGGCCGGTCTGCGTGATGGCGGTGTTGATGACGGCCATCAGGTCCTGGTAGCCGATGGCGATGGCCAGCGTGCTGTTCTTGATCAGCGCCAGGCACTGGTTGGCGTAAGGCGGCAGCGCCACGCGCGCGGCGTTGGGCGCGACGACCAGGCGCAGGATATCCAGGCGCGATAGCGCCAGCGCCTGTCCGGCCTCGACCAGCCCCGCCGGCACCGCGCGCACCGAGGCGCGCACGATGTCGGCGATATAGGCGGCATGGAACACCGACAGGCCGATGACCAGCGTGGCGAATTCGATGCTGGGCTGCCAGCCGCCTTGCAGGCCCAGTCCGCGCCGGACTGGCAGTTCGACGATGGGCGCGGGCAGGAGGGTCCAGGCGAGCAGCAGGCCGGCCAGCGCCAGCCAGGGCGCGACGCGGATGAGCAGAACGTGTCCACGATGCGCGGGTCCGTCCGCCGCGAGCCGCCGGCGTCGAATCGCCCAGCCCGCGATCAACATGGCGACAATCAGGCTCGCCGCTTGCGGCAGCCAGCCGTGCAGCGCCGGCAGCGCCAGTCCGCGATTGGACAGCAGCACCGACGGCAGCGGCTCCCAGGCCTGGCGCGCGTCGGGCAGGCGCAGCAGCAGGCCGTACCAGACGAAGAGCTGCAACAGCACCGGGGTGTTGCGCAGTGGCGCGATGAGGACGGCCGCCAGCCGCGACGCCACCGGATCGGGCGACAGGCGTGCGAGGCCCAGCGCCACGCCCAGCAGCGTGGCCAGGGGCAGGGCGGCCAGCGCCACCGTCAGCGTGTTGACCAGGCCGGCCGCCAGCGACATCCAGTAGGGATCCTCGGGCAGCACATCGAGCAGGCTTTCCGAGATGCGAAAGCCCGAGGCCTGGAACAGGAAGCCAAAGCCGCCGTGCACGCCGCGCGCGGCCTGCACGGATTCGATCTGCAGCGCCAGCAGCGCGGCCAGCCCGCCCAGGCCCAGGATCCAGGCCAGCGCGGCGGGCCAGCGGCGCGGCGCGGCCGGCAGGACGAGCGCGCTCATGGCGCGCCGCGTCCGATTCGCGCCGAAGGCGCGCGCCGGACGGCGCCAGCGCGCGTCATTGGAACGGCGGCGAGTACAGCAGGCCGCCCTGGTTCCATTGCGCGTTCAGTCCGCGCTCCAGCTTCAGCGGCGTGGCCGCGCCCAGGTTGCGGTTCCACACCTCGCCGTAGTTGCCGACGGCCTTGATGGCGTTGCGCGCCCAATGCTCGTCCAGGCCGAAGCTCTTGCCGATGCCGGGCTCCGCGCCCAGCAGGCGGCGCACCTGCGCGTCCGCGCCCTGCGCCTGGCTGTCGGCGTTGGCGGCGGTGACGCCCAGTTCCTCGGCGGCCACCAGCGCGTTGACGGTCCAGCGCACGATGGCGCTCCAGTTGGGGTCGTCCTGGCGCACGAAGGGGCCGAGCGGCGACTTGTTGATGCGCTCGGGCAGGATGACGAAGTCGTCCGGATTGGCGGCGCGCGCGGCGCGGCTGGCGGCCAGCGTGGACGCGTCTGACAGATAGACGTCGCAGCGGCCCGCGTAGAAGGCCTGTTCCAGCTCAACCAGGTTCTCGATCACCACCGGCCGGTACGACAGCTTGCGCTTCTTGAAGTAATCGACCAGGTTCTGTTCGTTGACGGTGCCCGGCTGCACGCAGACCTGCGCGCCGTCCAGTTCGGCGGCGCTCTTGACGCCCAGCTTCTTCGGCACCATGAAGCCCTGGCCGTCGTAGAACACGATGCCGGCCGAGACGATGCCCAGGCCGGCGTCGCGGCCCGAGGTGATGGTGGTGTTGCGGTTCAGCACGTCGATCTCGCCGCTTTGCAGCGCCGGAAAGCGTTGCTGCGAACTGAGCGGCACGAAGCGGGTCTTGGACGCGTCGCCCAGCACGGCGGCGGCCAGCGCGCGGCACAGGTCGGCGTCCAGGCCGGTCCAGCGGCCCTGCGCGTCGGCGATGGACAGGCCGGCCGAGCCCTGGCTCACGCCGCAGACCAGCTCGCCGCGCTTCTTGATGGCGTCCACCGTGGGGCCGGCCTGCGCCGCGCCGGCCATGGCCAGCGCCGCCGCCGCGCCCGTCGTGGCCTTGATGAGGAAATTGATGCCGATGCGTCGTGCCTTCATGCCTGTCCTGTATTCGTCGTATGCAAGAAAGGCATGCATTCTAGGTGTGGCCGCGCGGGAATCGAGCGACTGTCTCGTCATATGGATATGAGCACTAAGCCTTATCGTTATCGTGTTCACGTCCCTACAATTCCCAGCATCCGAGGCCCGTTCCCCGTGGCGGGCCCGCCGGCGCTGGCGCCGGTCCTTTCTTGTTGTGGAGCAGATGGCGCATGCGTTGGCAGGATGAGTTCAGGCAGTTCTTTCCCATCACGCGGGACCGCGTCTACGCCAACATCGCCTACACCAGTCCGCTGTCGCCCAAGGTGGCCTCGGCGGTGGCCGATTTCTTCGACGGCATCGCCCATGCGCGCAGCGACAAGCCGGGCTGGCTGGCCGATGCCGACGCGCTGCGCGCGCGCCTGGCCCGGCTGATCGGCGGCGACGCGCGCCGGCTGGCCTTTACCAAGAACACGACGGAGGGGCTGAACACCGTGGCCCAGGGCCTGCCCTGGCGGGAAGGCGACAACCTGGTCGTGGACGACCAGGAGCATCCTTCGAACGCGCTGCCGTGGCTGAGCCTGCGCCGGCGTGGCGTGGACGTGCGCGTGGCCTCGTCGGGCGGACATCGCTACACCGTGGACGATATCTGGGCGCGCGTGGATGCGCGCACGCGGCTGGTCGCGCTGTCCTGGGTGCAGTACGCCACGGGCTTGCGCAGCGACATCGCGGAACTGGGCCGGCGCTGCGCGGCCCGGGACATCTGGCTGGTGGTGGACGGCATACAGGGCGCCGGCCTGCTGCGCGCGCGGGTCGACGACTGGGGCGTGGACGCGTTCGCCTGCGGCGCGCACAAGGGCCTGCTCGGCCCGCTGGGCGTGGGCTTCCTGCATCTGTCGCCGGCGCTGCTGGACGCGCTGGATCCGCCGTACCTGGGGCCGTCCGGCGGCCTGTCGCTGGACAAGTCCGGACCCGAGTGGCGCGTCGCCGCGCCCGACCGCCAGGACGCGCGGCGGCTGGAGACCGGCAATCTGAATTACCCCGGCATCGCCGGCTGGGCCGGAGCGCTGGACCTGATCGAGCAGGCCGACCCGGCGCGCATCGAGCCCTGGGCGCTGGAATTGTCGCGCGCGCTGGCCGACGGCCTGCGCGGCCTGGGCCTGGACGTGGTGTCGCCGGCCGACGCGTCCATGCGCAGCACCACCACGGCGCTGCGCCTGCCCGATCCGGCGGCCGCGCTGGCCCATCTGGCCGAGGCCGGGGTGGTGGCCAGCATTGTGGAGTATGGTTACGTGCGCCTGTCATTGGGCGCCTATAACAACCACGAGGATGTGGACCGCATCCTGCGCGCCGCGCGCGGATGGGTCTAGGAAAACCTTTCGCATCAACGCAATCGTTCCGAGGAGAAGCAGATGAGCGACAGCAAGAAACCCAATTGGCGTCTGGAAACCGTGGCCGTGCATGGCGGCTACCGGCCCGATCCCACCACCCGCGCGGTGGCGGTGCCGATCTACCAGACCGTGGCCTACGCGTTCGACGACACGCAGCACGGCGCCGACCTGTTCGACCTGAAGGTCGCGGGCAATATCTACACCCGCATCATGAACCCGACCACCGACGTGCTGGAACAGCGCGTCGCGGCGCTGGAAGGCGGCATCGCCGCGCTGGCGCTGGCCTCGGGCCAGGCCGCCGTGACCTACGCGATCCTGACCATCGCCGAGGCGGGCGACAACATCGTCTCGTCCAGCACGCTGTACGGCGGCACCTACAACCTGTTCGCCCACACGCTGCCGCAGTACGGCATCACCACGCGCTTCGCGGATCCGCGCGATATCGGCTCGTTCGAGAAGCAGATCAACGAACGCACCAAGGCGATCTTCGCCGAGTCCGTCGGCAACCCGCTGGGCAACATCACCGACATCGCCGCGCTGGCCGAGCTGGCGCACCGCCACGGCCTGCCGCTGATCGTCGACAACACCGTGCCCTCGCCGTACCTGCTGCGTCCGATCGAGCACGGCGCGGACATCGTGGTGCAGTCGCTGACCAAGTACCTGGGCGGCCATGGCACCAGCCTGGGCGGCGCCATCATCGACTCGGGCAAGTTCCCCTGGGCCGAGCACAAGGCCCGCTTCAAGCGCCTGAACGAACCCGACATCAGCTATCACGGCGTGGTCTATACCGAGGCCTTCGGCCCGGCCGCCTATATCGGCCGCGCCCGCGTGGTGCCGCTGCGCAATACCGGCGCGGCGATCTCGCCGTTCAATTCCTTCCAGATCCTGCAGGGCATCGAGACGCTGGCGCTGCGGGTGGACCGCATCGTCGAGAACGCGGTCAAGGTCGCCGGCTTCCTGCGCGAGCATCCCAAGGTCGAATGGGTCAACTACGCCGGCCTGCCGGACCACGCCGACCACGCCCTGGTGCAGAAGTACCTGGGCGGCAAGGCGCCGGGCCTGTTCACCTTCGGCGTGAAGGGCGGCCGCGAGGCCGGCGCGCGCTTCCAGGACGCGCTGCAGCTGTTCACCCGACTGGTCAACATCGGCGACGCTAAGTCGCTGGCCACGCATCCGGCGTCCACCACGCACCGCCAGCTCAATCCCGAAGAGCTGCAAAAGGCCGGCGTGCGCGAGGAAACCGTGCGCCTGTCGATCGGCATCGAGCACATCGACGACCTGATCGCCGATCTGGACCAGGCCCTGGCGCAGGTGTGACGATGGCGATGATGCAACGCAGAACCCTGCTGAAGCTGGTGGCGGGCCTGCCCGCCGTGGCCGCCGCGCCCGCGCTGGCGGCCGGCAGGCAGGGCGCCGCCGGCAAGGACGCCGGCGGCAAGACCTATGTGCTGGCGCATGGCTCCTGGCATGGCGGCTGGTGCTGGCGGCCGGTGGCCGAGCGCCTGGCGGCGGCCGGCCACCGGGTGTACGCGCCCAGCTATACCGGCATGGGCGATCGCGCCCACCTGCTGTCCCGCAGCATCACCATCGATACCTTCGTCGAGGACCTGGTGCAGGTCATCCAGACCGAGGAGCTGAACGACGTGATCCTGGTGGGCCACAGCTTCGGCGGGATCCCGATCACGGGCGTGGCCGACCGGATTCCGGAACGGCTGGCGCACCTGGTGTACTTCGACGCGATCGTGCTGCAGAGCGGCCAGAACGCGTTCTCGGTCTATCCGCAGGCCGACGCCGATGCGCGCATCGCGGCGGCCTCCAAGGCCACCGACGGACTGGCGGTGCCGATCCCGGATCCGATTCCAGCGGCCTGGGGTTTCAAGGAAGGCAGCGCCGACCACGCCTGGGTCAAGCGCCGCCTGACCGCGCATCCGCTGGCCAGCTACACCACGCCGCTCACGCTCAAGCATCCGATCGGCAACGGCCGGCCGCGCACCTACATCCACTGCACCCAGCCCGAGCTGGGCGTGCTGGAGGCCTCGCGCAAGCTGGTCAAGTCGCAACCGGGCTGGAACTGGGTCGACCTGGCCGCGCCGCACGAGGCGCACATCACGCATCCGGATCAGCTCTCGGCTCTGCTGCTGGGCCTGTCCTGAGGCGGGAAGGGCCGGCCCGTCCGCTCAGGCGGCGCCGGCCTGGCGCTTGCGGCAGGCTGACGGCGCCATGCCCTCGGCGCGCTGGAAGGCGCGGCTGAAGGCCGCCTGCGACTGGTAGCCCACGCGCTCGGCGGCTTCCTGGATGCCCGCGCCTTGTTCCAGCAGCCTGCGGGCGGCGCGCATGCGCAGCGCCTGCAGCAGCTGGGCGGGCGTGGTGCCGCTGTGCAGCGTGAAACGGCGGTGGAAGGTGGCCTTGGACATGTGCAGCCGGTCGGCCATGTCCTGCAGGCTCCAGGGCAGCGCCGGCTCGGCCAGGATGGCCTGCAGCAGCCCGGCCATGGCCGGGTCGCGCGCCAGCACCAGCAGGCCGTGCGCTTGCGGGTCGCGCGCCGCCAGATGGCGCAGCATGAAGAAGATGAGCAGGTCGGTCAGCCGCTCCAGCACCAGCGGCGAGGCGGCCGGATCGGCGGTCTCGTCCAGGATCAGCTGGAACACGCCGCGCGCGGCGGCATAGCGCGCGTCGCTGGCGCGCAATAGCAGATAATCGGGCAGGGCGTCTGCCAGCAGGCCGTCCAGCCCGGAACGGAATTCGAAGAAGCCGCAGGCCAGGCCGGTGCCGTCGGGGCGGCGCGGTTCCAGCGGCTGCATGCCCCGGGACGGGTCCGCGGGCGTGGCGCCGGCGGGCATCAGCGTGTGCGGCAGGTCGCGCAGGAAGAAGATGCCGTCGCCGGCGGCCAGCGCCAGGCTTTCGGTTGCCAGGTCCACGCGGCAATCGCCGTGCAGGATCAGGTGGAAGCTGGCGCGCGCGCGGCCGCTGGTGCTGGCGTTCCAGGCGCCGCAATACTGGCCCAGGTGATAGAGGCTGGAGCGCACGTCCAGGCTGGACAGCAGCAGCGCGTCGGCGGCGGATCGGTCGTGGGCGGGCTGGGACAAGGCGTTCCGGAAAAACCCGGCCATCTGATACGGCGCAGGCACAATAGCAGTTTGAGAGGATGATGCGCCATGCGCCCGGGTTATAAGCGCATAGCTGAAAGTCGATAAGTTCGAGCATCAAGTTGCGATCAGCGGGCATTGTCGCCCGCCGCCGGGCATACGCACAATACGGTTTTGCAATCCGCACCTGGAGATCCACATGGCCCGTCTGACCATCCATACCGCGCAAAGCGCGCCTGAAGCCGTCCGTCCCGCCCTGAGCGCCGCCGAACAGGGCGCCGGCTACCTGTCGAACCTGCTGGGCGTGCTGGCCAATGCGCCGGCGGCCCTGGAGGCCTATCAGACGCTGTCGCAGATCAACGCCCGCGCCGGGCTGACGCTGCAGGAGCGCGAAGTGGTGCAACTGGTGGCCGGCACGCGCCACGGCTGCACCTTCTGCGTGGCCGGCCATACGGCGCTGGCCCGCAACAAGGCCAAGCTCTCGCCCGAGGTGGTCGAGGCGCTGCGCGCCCAGGGCACGCTGCCCGACGCGCGGCTGCAGGCGCTGGCCGCCTTCACCGAGGCCGTCATCACCACGCGCGGCCGCGTCAGCGACGCCGAGCTGCAGGCGCTGCGCGAGGCCGGCTACACCGACGGCAACGCGCTGGAAGTGATCGTCGGCGTGGGCCTGGCCACCATCTGCAATTTCGGCAACAACCTGGCGCAGACGCCGCTCAATACGCAGCTGGCCGACTACGCCTGGAGCCCCAAGCAATGACGGCGACGCAGGCGCTTACCGATACCGGCGCGCGTTCCTGGCTGCCGGCCGAGCTGCGCGACTGGCTGGACGCGCATGCCCAGGCGCTGGACGAAGGCGCCGAGGATCCCGCCTCGGTCCTGCCCAGGCTGGCCGAGGCCGGCGTGTTCCGGCTGGGCGTGCCCGCCAGCCAGGGCGGCCTGGAAGGCAGCGATGCCGGCGACGCCATCGAGGCGGTGTCGCAGCTGGCCGAGCATTCCGTGGCGGCGGCCTTCGTGGCCTGGGGCCAGCGCGTCTTCATCGAATACCTGCTGCACAGTCCGAACCAGGCGCTGGCGCGCGACTGGACCGGCCCGCTGCTGCGCGGCGAGCTGGCCGGCGCCACGGCGCTGTCCAACGCCATGAAGTTCCTCAGCGGCATCGAGTCGCTGCAGATCTCGGCGCGCCAGGACGGCGACGACTGGGTGCTGGACGGCCGCATGCCCTGGGTCACCAATCTACGCCCGGACGGCTTCCTGGTGGCGGCGGCCGTGACCGCGCCGGACGGCACGCCGGCCGTGGTGGCGCTGCCGCAGGGCATCGCCGGCCTGACGCGCAGCGCCGACCTGCGCCTGCTGGGCCTGCAATCGAGCAATACGGCGGCGCTGGAAGTGAAGGGCGTGCGCATCAGTCCGCGCTGGCTGATCCATGCCGACGCCCGCCAGTACCTGCCGCAGGCGCGGCCGGCCTTCGCCGGGCTGCAATGCGGCCTGTCCATCGGCCTGGCCCGGCGCGCGCTGCGCCAGGCCGCGAAGGCGGGGCAGGGGCAGGGCGCGCGCGGCATCCTGGCCGAGCCGCTGGCGCAGCTGCAGGCCCAGGTCGAATACCTGTCGGACCAGCTCATCGCCGGCGTGCGCGAGGGCCGCTACGTGGCCGAGCCCTGGCTGCTGTTCGAGGTCCGCATCGCGCTGGCCGAGGCGGCGCAGCAGGCAGTGCAGCTGGAGCTGCAGGCCAGCGGCGGCGCGGCCTACCTGAAGCCGGCCGGCGATGGCTTCGCGCGGCGCTGGCGCGAGGCCGCCTTCCTGCCCATCGTCACGCCCAGCCTGGTGCAGTTGAAGACCGAGCTGGCCAAGCGCCGGGCCCGGCTGGCCGCCGAGGCGGCGGCATGAGTGACGACATGAGCGGCGGCGTGCCGGTGCTGCGCGCGCGCGGCCTGACGCTGCGCTATCCGGGCGCCGACGCCGCCGTGTTCCAGGACGTGAACCTGGACCTGGCGCGCGGCGAGGTGCTGGCCGTGCTGGGCGCCAGCGGGGCCGGCAAGTCCAGCCTGCTGCGCGTGCTGGCCGGGCTGCAGGCGCCCAGCGCCGGCACGCTCGACATGGAAGGCCAGCCGCTGGCCGGCGTGCATCCGCGCGTGGCCGTGGCGTTCCAGGATCCGGGCCTCTTGCCCTGGCTGACGCTGGAACGCAACGTGGCCTTCGGCCTGGACTTCAAGCATCAGCCGGCGCTGGATGCGCGCGAGCGCGCGCGGCGCGTGGACCTGGCCATCGAGGAAGTCGGCCTGTCGCACGCCCGCCAGCTGCGGCCGGCGCAGCTGTCCGGCGGCATGGCGCAGCGCACCGCGCTGGCGCGCTGCCTGGCCCGCCAGCCGGCGGTGCTGCTGCTGGACGAGCCGTTCGGGGCGCTGGACGAGGTCACGCGCGCCGAGATGCAGACGCTGCTGCGCAAGGTGGTGGCCGACGTCGGCGCCGCCGCGCTGCTGATCACCCACGATATCGACGAGGCGCTGCTGCTGGCCGACCGCATCGTGCTGCTGGGCGGCGCGCCCGGCGGCGTGCTGGGCGAATGGGCCGTGGACCTGCCGCAGCCGCGCGCCGACCTGCTGCCCGAAATGGGCGCGCTGCGCCTGGAAATCCTGTCCCGCCTGCGCGGCGCGCTGCGGGCCGGACGCGCGGCGTCCGAACCGGCGGTATCTGTTTGACCCCCCATCAGAGCAAGACACAAGGAGCCTAGGAATGTGCCTGGAACACATGTCGCGTCGCGACTGGTTGAAACTGACGGCGCTGCTGAGCGCGGGCGGGGCGGCGTCGTTGCTGTCCGCCTTCAACGCGCGCGCCCAGGCCGAGCCCGACGCGCCGGTGCGCATCGGCTATCTGCCGATCACCGACGCCGCGCCGCTGCTGGTGGCGCACAACAACGGCCTGTTCGACAAGGCCGGCGTCAAGGCCGAGAAGCCCACGCTGCTGCGCAGCTGGGCGCAGGTGATCGAGGCCTTCATCTCGGGGCAGGTCAACGTGGTGCACCTGCTGTCGCCCATGACCGTCTGGGCGCGCTTCGGCAGCCAGGTGCCGGCCAAGGTGGTGGCGTGGAACCACGTCGGCGGCTCCGGCCTGACGGTGACGCCGGAGATCAACAGCGTCAAGGACCTGGGCGGCAAGACCGTGGCGATCCCGTTCTGGTATTCCATCCATAACGTGGTGCTGCAATACCTGCTGCGCGAGAACGGCTTGACGCCGGTGTCGCGCAAGGACGGCGCGCCGGCGGCGGGCGAGGTCAACCTGATCGTGATGGCGCCGGCCGACATGCCGCCGGCGCTGGCGCAGAAGCGCATCGCCGGCTACATCGTGGCCGAGCCCTTCAACGCCGCGGCCGAGACGCTGGGCGTGGGCAAGGTGCTGCGCTTCACCGGCGACGTCTGGCGCAACCACGCTTGCTGCGTGGTGTTCATGCACGAGCGCGACCTGGAACAGCGGCCGCAGTGGTCGCAGAAGGTGGTGGATGCCATCGTGCAGGCCCAGCTCTGGATCCGCGACAACCGCGAGGAAACCGCCAGGCTGCTGTCCAAGGAAGGCATCAACCGCTATACGCCGCACGGCCTGCCGGCCCTGAGCAAAGTGCTGGCGCCGCCGCCCGAGGACCGCGAGCGCTACCTGGCCAGCGGCGCGATCCGCCATGGCGACTGGGACGAGCGTCGCATCGACTTCCAGCCCTATCCCTTCCCGAGCTACACCGAGGAACTGGTGCGCCGGCTGCGCGATACGCTGATCGAGGCCGACCGGGGCTTCCTGGCGACGCTGGATCCGGCGCGCGCGGCCGCCGAGCTGGTCGACGACCGCTACGTCAAGCGCGCCATCGAGGCTGCTGGCGGATTGGGGCGCTTCGGCTTTCCCGAGAGCTACGTCCGCAGCGAGCAGGTGCAGGCGTGAGCGGGACGCCGTCCACGGCGGCGGGCGCGGCTGCGGCAGCGTCGGGATCGGGCGCAACGGCGCCAGCCGCGCGCGCCCGTACCGGCACCCGGCCGCCGGGGCTGGCCAGCCGCGCCGGCCTGGGCGTGCTGGGGCTGGCGGTCGTGGCGCTGGCCTGGTGGCTATGCACCGCCGTGCTGCCGGCCGAAGGCGCGATGGCGCGGCGTTTCGCGCCCGGCCCGACCTTGAGCGCGCTGGCCATGCTGCTGACCGGCCCGGACCTGCCAGGCCACATCCTGGTCAGCCTGCGCCGCATCGCGGTGGGCCTGGGGCTGGCGCTGGCCGTGGGCGTGCCGCTGGGGCTGGCCATCGGCAGCTTCCGACGGCTGGAGGCGGCGCTGTCGCCCGCCATGCAGTTCCTGCGCATGATCTCGCCGCTGTCCTGGATGCCGATCGCCGTGATGGCCTTCGGCGTGGGCGATGATCCGGTGTACTTCCTGCTGGCCTTCGCCGCCGTCTGGCCCATCGTGCTCAACACCGCCGCCGGCGTGCATCACCTGGATCCGCGCTGGCTGCTGCTGGCGCAGAGCGTGGCCGCGACCCGCTGGGAAACGCTGTGCCATGTGATCCTGCCGGGCGTGCTGGGCCACATCCTGACCGGCCTGCGGCTGGCCATCGGCATCCTGTGGATCGTGTTGGTGCCCTGCGAGATGCTGGGCGTGTCGGCCGGCATGGGCTATTTCATCCTGGATACGCGCGACCGGCTGGCCTATCCCGAATTGATGGCGATGGTGCTGTTGATCGGGCTGCTGGGCTTCCTGCTGGACGCGGCGGCGCGGGCGCTGTATCGGCGCTGGAGCCGTTAGTCGCTGGCCGCGACGGGGCGCGTTTCGTGATTCGGGCCATAGCCTGTACGCTATGGCTCCATCCCGCGCGGCGCCCTGGCGGCGCATTCCCATTTCAGGCATGAACCCATGACCATCAGCACGCTTGTCCCGCTCATCGGCCACACCTCGGCAAGCGCCGCGCTGCAGGATTGCATGCTGGGCCTGGGCATGAAGAAGATGCCCAAGGGCGACTCGACCACCCGGGTGCGCACCCAGGACAAGCTGGTGTCGCTGGAATTCGATCCCACCGAATCCTACATGGGCAGGAATGTCCGGGAGCCCGTGGGCGACGGCGGGTTCACGCTGGAGTCCTTCGATGTGCACCAGGGATACCTGGGGGAGCTGCCTTTCGGCCTGTCGCTGGCCATGGAGCGGCAGCAGGTGGACGCGGCGCTGGGTAGGGCCCTGGACGAAGACCCGAAGGCAGAGGTCCAGACCTACCGCCGGGATGCCTTCCTGATCATCGTGTTCTATGGCAGGAAAGGGCGGAAGATCGACACATTCAGGTTCACCCGGCCCAACGTCCATAGCGCCAAGCGATTCAACATCGAGCTCCAGGCCGTTGCCGCCGAAACACCGAGTGCGACCGCGCAGCCGCTGTCCGCCCCGGAACTGCTGTCCTTCCTGGGCGCATCGCCGGACGACGCCGCCTTTGGCGCCTGGCTGGACCAGCATGGCATCCACGACCGTCCGCATGCGGCCCCTGGCGTTGACGGCCATGGCGCCGCGTCGGACGAGACGCTGCGCGAGGCGCGCCTGAGCGAGATCGACGAGAACGAGCGGCACGGCGTTGCGTTGATCTACGAAAGCCGGGAAAACCACGGCCGGCTGTTTTCCGCCGAAGCTGCGGGGCAGGGCTACGTCCTCAAGCAGGCGGCCTTCTACGGCCCGGGTGTTTCCGGCCGCGCCGGATTCCAGGGCGAGCTTCCTTTCGGCTTGCGCTTCGCCGACGGACCGGCGCAGGTTCAGGAAAAGCTCTCCGCCCCGATCGCCCGCCGCGTGCTGCATGGACTGCCGGCGGAACTCTGGGTCGACAAGGACTGGCATCTGAACATCAGCTACACGGCGGACGCCAGCCGCGTCGCCATCGTGCACGTGCGCAGGCCGAATCGCTACGATCTGGAGATGATCGGCGCCGCTTCATCGGAAGCATCCCGGAACGCGCCGGACCTGGAAAAGTTGAACGCGGCCATCGGCCTGGCCGTGGATGACGCCAAACTGCAGGCGGCCCTGGCGCCGCTGGCGTGGAATCGGGACGCACGGGACGAGGCCGGGCGCGGCGATGAGTTCTTTCGCTACCTGAAGTCCCACGGCCTGAGCCTGTATTTCCGCGATGGCGCGGACGCGGGCACGACCGTTCTTGCCGGCTACCGCGTGAACCGGGCCGGCGACATGGACAGCGCGGGATACCCGGGGCCGCTGCCCTTCGGCCTGGCGTTCTCCACCAGGCTCGAGGACATCATCCCGCGCGTGGGCAGGGATCCGGACGCGCACGGCGTGGCCGAGGACACCGGCTACTTCCTGTGGAATCTTCCCGGCTTCAGGCTGCATGTGCTGTACAGCCTGATTGACTGGCAGGTGTACAGGGTGACGTGTTCCGGGCCCGTGGCGGGATAGGCCATCATTCTTCCATGTCGTTCACGGGGCGGCACTCCTGTATGGCCGCTCAATCCGGGGCAGGCTTGCGCTTCCGGAACGGAGCGGTCCTCGGCAGGAAGGACCGCTCCGTCCGGTGCGGCCGGATCAACCAGGATTTTCGTCGTTGCGGGAATACGCCCGTTCAGGCGACGAAAGGGTAGCGCGCGCCGGCGTCTCAGTACTTGACGCTGACCCGCGCCCACACGCTGCGGCCGGGTTCATTGACCCGCGAGTGGCCGGGGAAGCCGAAGCCGGCGTCGCCGGCCAGGTTCAGGTGCTCGGCATAGGCCTTGTCGAACAGGTTGTCCACGCCCAGCGACAGCTTGACCTGCTTGCTGATGGCATAGCCCGCGTTCAGCGAGAACACGCCGAAGCCCGCGCTGGGGCCGAAGTCCTGGCCGACCACGTTGCCGCTGTTGAGCGCGTAGCGCTTCTGCGGCGCGACCAGGCGCCAGAGCGCGCCGGCGGACCAGACGCCGTCGTCGTAGGCGGCGCTGAGCTTGGCTTCCAGCGGCGGGATCTGGGGCAGGGCGCGGCCGTCGCTGCGGTTCTCGCCCCAGGCATAGGCCAGGGTGGCGCCCAGGGTCCACGACGGCGCGACCTTCCACGACGCGCCCAGCTCGCCGCCGGCGATGCGCGCGTTCACGTTCGAGGCCTGCGAGGTCGGTCCCATCATGCCGCCCGGGCGGTAGTCGAACAGGATGAAGTCCCGCACGTAGCCGGCATAGCCGGACACCCAGGCGTCGACCTTGTCGCCGCGGTACTGCATGCCCACATCCAGCTGCGTGGTCTTTTCGGGCTTGATCGCGTCGAAGGCGTTGACCGAGCCGGCCGGGCCCCTGCCGGGCGAGAACAGCTCCCAGTAGTCGGGGAAGCGCTGCACATGGCCCAGGCCTACATACCAGGTGGCCGGCAGGTTCTCCAGGTCCTGCTCGTAGCGCAGGAAGCCGCTGGGCAGCGTGCTGTCGCGACGCTGGCCGGCGGTGGGATTGGGCATCATCATCATGTGGCCCGAGGTGGGACGGAAGTCCTTGGCCGAGGCCCGGTCCACGCGCGCGCCGCCGATCAGGCGGCCACGTTCGGACGCGCGCCAGGTCAGTTCCGAGAACAGGCCGACGTTGCTGAATTCGGCGTCCTTTTCCCACGACTGGTTGCGATACGAGTTCGTGTCGGTGCCGCTGCGGCCACGGTGGCGGCTCTGCTGGAAGTCCAGCCCGCCGGTCATGGACAGCGCATCGGCCAGCTTGAGCGTGGCGGCGACGCGGCCGCCCCAGGTGGCGCGGTCCACGTCGGCTGCCATGGCCATCGGCATGGGGCCGTTCGGATCGGGCCGGCGCAGCGTGTAGTTGTCCATCACATGGTCGGCGTAGTTGTAGTAGAGCTGGGCCTCGATCTTTTCCAGCGTGGCGCCGAGGTTGCGCTTCTCGAAGCGCAGCCCGAAGCTCTCGCGCTTGAACTTCGAGCCGTCCATGCCCCGGCCGGCGTAACGCGCCTCGCCGTCGCCGGTGCCGGCGGTCAGCTCGAACAGCGTGTCGGCGTCCGGCGTGAAGCCCAGGGCCAGGTCGGTGTTCCACTTGTCCCAGCGCGAGGGCACGCGCAGGCCGTTGCCGTCCTTGTAGTCCTGCGAGTGCGAGTGGTTGCCGGTGACGCGCACGTAGACGCTTTCGTTGCCGGCAGTGAAGTCGGCGGTCTGGTCATTGCGGCCGAACGAGCCGCCGGTCAGGCTGCCGTCGAAGCGCACGCCGGCCTCGGTGAAGCGCGGCGTGTCGCGGTCGAAGCGCACGGTGCCGGCCGAGGCGCCGGGGCCCCACAGCACGGTCTGCGGTCCCTTGATGACGGTGAGCTGGTCGAAGGTCTCGGGCGAGATATAGGAGCTGGGCGCGTCCATGCGCGCCGGGCAGGCGCCGGGCATGGCGCTGCCGTTGGTCAGGATGTTCAGGCGCGAACCGAACATGCCGCGCAGCACCGGATCGCCGTTGGTGCCGCCATTGCGGATGGCCGAGAAGCCGGGAATGGTCTTCAGGTAGTCGGTGCCGTCGCTGGCCGGCAGCGGCTGGCGCGGCGTCTTGGGATTGGTGATGAAGGTCAGCGGCGAATCGGGCGCGACGGCGGTGATGACCACCGGATCCATGTCGAAGGCGGGCGCCTGCTGGGCGCGGGCGGCGGGGAAGATGGCGGCCAGGGCCGTGGCCAGCGCCAGGGCGCGGGGAAATTCGAAACTCGGGTTCTGCATGACGGTGCGTCTCTGTCTTTGCATGTCGGACGGCCGCGCGCGTGCCGACGCCGCGCGCGCGGGTCGTGGACCGTGAATGCGGCGCAAGGCGGCGAAAGGCAGGCGGAGGGTACGGCGGCCGGAAAAGCGCGCGGGCGCGCGCGGATCGTGCGATCAGGCCAGGGACGGGACAGGCGGGGCGCGCGGCCCCAGCGGCGGGCCGGCCGCGGGCAGCGGCGGCAGGGACAGCGGCGCCGGCGGCGCGACCGAGGCCACGGCGGCGGCGGGCAAGGCCGGCAGATAGGGCAGCGGCGGCAGGTCCAGGGTCTGGTGCGCCACCATCCAGAACGGGCATTCCTGGGCGGCGTCATCGGCCTGGCCGGCGTGTCCGCCGTCGCGCGGATCGGACATCGCGGACATGTCGGACATGGCCGGGGATGGCGCGCGCGCGTCCATCAGCGCCGTCATCACGCTGGGCGGACCGCCGGCGGCCGAGCAGAAGCTGATTTGCAGGCGGCCCTGGCGCAGCGCGGCGGCGTCCGGCATGTAGCCGACCGGCACCAGTGCGCGCAGCACGGTCGCCAAGGCGAGCAGGCACAGCAGGAAGCGTGCGTGCGATCCCGTGGCGAGGCGTGACGGCGGATTGGACATGCGTCGCATTCTATCTGATACACGCTCTGAGACGCGCGTGGGCGGCGCAGCCGCGCAGGCCGCGCTTGCGCTGCGTCATGGCGCACGCGCGCCGGCGCGCCGCGCGCTATAGTCACGCAAATTCGCGGGGCGTCCGGCCTGCCTGACGTCCCGCCGCATACAGACGGGGATCCCACGCGCAATGAACATCAGATTGCTGGCCGGCGCGGCCGCCATCGCGGCCGCCGCCGTGCTGGCCTATGGCGGCTATCAGCTGCTGCCGCAAGGGCCGGCGCTGACGCGCAGCGAAGTGATCGGCGAGCTGGACGGCCCGCCGCTGGCGGCGCATGCGCGCGCCGACCTGTACCGCTACGGCGAGCGCCAGCTGCTGGTCGGCACGATGAGCAAGGCGAGCTGGGATCCGGCCGGACTGGCGCGCGCGCAGGTGCTGGACGCCGATGAGCCGGGTTTGCAGGCGCTCGCGCGCGGGCAGCGCGCCGCGATGGCGCAGACAGGCGCGGTCGACGGCGGGCAGGCCCAGGCCGATGCGCCGGATCCGGCCGTGTCCGCCTTCGCGGCCAGCGGGGCGCGCAGCCTGGTCTACAGCGGCGATGGCACCGGGGTCTTCACGCTGCGCGCCTCGATCGCCGCCGACGCCGGCGCCGGGCTGGTCAGCACGCCGCAAGGCCGCACGTTGTTCCTGGTGACCGAGGCGCTGCATCGGTCCGGCTCGGATCAGCCCCAGGCCGCCGGCGGGGTCTTTCGTTCCGAGGACCAGGGGCTGCGCTGGTCCTACGATGCCCAGGTCGCGCTGGGCGCGCCCGAACGGCGCGCGCTGTTCCTCAGCGAGACGCGGGCGGTGGCGCTGGAATCGCGCGACGGCGGAGAGCGGCTGCTCTATACCGAGGATGGCGCCCGGCGCTGGCAGGCGGCGACCATCATGGAACAGGTGTGGCCGGATGCCGGCGCCTACGGCAAGGCCTTCGACGCGCAGGCCGAAAGGACGCGTGGACTGGGGCAGGCGGACCGGCTGGAATATCGCTGGTCGCTGTATTCGCTGGGCGAAACGCAGGCCGTCGGCTGGAGCTGGCGCGTGCGCGTGCAGACCGGCGCGCAAGCGCCGCAGCTCATCGAGACGCGCCGTTTCGAGATCGCCTTCCAGGACGGAGCGCCTCCGGCCTTCCGCATCCAGCAGGCGGCGGCGCCGGCGCCGTTCCAGGACGCGTCAGGCGCATCCCGTGCTGACGCCGGCGGCGCGCTGCGCCAGGCGTCGGGCGGCCAGATCTATCAGCTGGACCCGGCGTCCCGGGAATGGCATGGCGTGGCCGCCGCGCCCCTGCTGCGGGGCACGCCCAGCCGTATCGGCCGGGCCTGGTTCGGGCGCGAGGGCTGGATGGTGCTGGCCTGCGCCGAGCTGCTGTTCTCGCCCGAGGGCGGCACCTGCGCCTATTTCCATACCCGTGACCAGGGCCGCAACTGGCGGCCGTTCCAGCTGTCGCCCGGCCAGGAAGAGGGATTGCTCGGCCTTGACGAAGCCGGCGAGGGCGTGCTGACGCTCGCGCTGCGCGAGGGCCGGACGGCGATCCTGCGCTATCCGCTGGATTGAGCGTAGGGGGCGGCCGCTACACTGCGGTATTGCCCGGTGCATTGCGCGGCGGGCCGCAACATTTGCCGGAGCCTTCATGCTGCACGTCATCGTCACCACCGCCCACGCCAACGAGGGCCTTTTTCCGACCTACCCGCAGGGCACGGCCGTGGACTTGCTGGCGCCCTGCGACGAGTTCTTCGACTGGCATGCCTGCCGCATCCAGGGACGCGACACCTATGTCTACGTCCACATGCTGCGCGACGGCGCGCTCGCGGCGGACTACAACCCGACCGAACTGGACGTGGCGCCGGGCGATCACCTGGAGGTGCTGGGCATCCAGGGCGCCTGGCTGCATGCGCGCGATGCGGCGCGTGGCCGCAGCGGATGGATTCCGGCCGAGAAGACGCGCACTGTGACGGCCTGAAGCCTGCCCGCGTGGCACCTGTCACGCCGGGGTCATCTGCCCGACCTACCATGCGCCAGTTTTCAATTCCGCCTTGCTTCGGGCAAGGTCGACAAGGAACGGCATGCTTGGGTCGCGGTCTGGTTATGTCCGGCGCGTTGAGGATATCGCGGGCAATGGCGCTGGCCTTGCCGTTGGCGCTGACTGGCGCGCTGGCGGCGCCGTCGGCGGCACGGGCCGTCGCGCCCTCGGATGCGCGGCAGGGGTTCGACATTCCCGCCCAGGATCTGCGCGCGGCGCTGGAAGCTTTCGACACCGCGACGGGCATTTCGGTGCTGTATGGATCGGACCTGTCCGCTGGACGCCGGTCGTCGGCGCTGCGCGGACACTATGCGCCGGACGCGGCGCTGCGTCTGTTGCTGGAGGGCACGGGCCTGATCGCGCAGGCGGTCGGCGACAAGGCTTTCGTGCTGCGGCCCACGCCCAGCGCGCAGTCCGGCGGCGCGGTGTCGGCGCAGGCGCGGCATCGCCGGGCCTTCGAGGCGCAGTTGCAGCAGCGCGTGCTGGACGCCCTGTGCCGGCAGCCGGCCAGCGCGCCGGGCGTCTACCGCGCGGCGCTGGCGCTGCGGGTCGACCGGCAAGGGCAGATCGGTTCGGTGCGCCTGCTGGATTCCACGGGCAGCGCGGCGCGCGACGCGGCGATACGCGCGGCCTTGCAGGGCTTGCCGGTGGGCGAGCCGTCCGGCGATCCGGGCAAGGCCTACGTGGTGCTGGTGTTGCCGCGCGAGAGCCGCAAGCCGGCGGACTGCGCCAGCGCGCCCTAGCTTGCTCGCTTGCATTCCTTGCACCCTGCACGGAGCGCGGATGAGCGCTCCCGGATTCTCCGCGTTGCGCGACCTGATCGTGCAGCGCTATGACGACCTCAAGCGCCGCCTCACGCACCGGCTCGGCTCGGCCGATCTGGCGGGCGAGGCGCTGCACGATACCTGGCTGCGTCTTGAACAGTCGCAGCCCGACGGGACGCAGACGCAGGCGGTGAAGACGCCGCTGGCCTATGTCATGCGGATGGCGTCGAACGCCGCCGTGGACCGTATCCGTTCGGAGCACCGCCATCTGAGCGGCACGGAACTGGATCTGCTGGTCGACGAACTGGTGGACCAGAATCCCGGTCCGGCGCGCCAGGCGATGGGGCGGGCCGAGCTGGAGGCCCTGTCCAGCGTGATCGACGCCATGCCCGCGCGGCGGCGCGAGATCCTGATCGCCGTGCGCGTGCACGAGATGCCACTGCAGGACGCGGCCCGGCATTTCGGTATTTCGCCGCGCGTGGTCAGCCGCGAACTGAAGGCGGCGCACGATTTCTGCGCGGCGCGGATGGGGCGTTGAGCATGCGCGACCTGTTTGGCGCCCGGCCGGGCTCGGAGATCGATCGCATCGCGCGGGAGTGGGTGCAGCGCGTCGCGCTGCGGCAGATGACGGCGGCGCAGGCCGATGCCTTGCGTCAGTGGTGCCAGGCGGATCCCAGGCATGGCGCGGCCTTCGCCGAGGCGCATCGGCTGTGGCAGGGCATGGCGCCGGCGGCGGCGCTGAGCGAGGCGCGTGGCCGCGAGCGGCGTCTGTCGCGTCCGGCGCGTCGCGCCTTTCTCGGCGCGGGCCTGGCGTGCGCCGCGACGGCGGCGGGCGTGGCCGTGGTTGCGCCGCCATTCGGCCTGTGGCCGTCCTGGCGCGAATTGGGCGCCGACTATCGCA
Organism: Achromobacter sp. 413638; assembly: GCF_043119405.1. Lineage (NCBI taxonomy): Bacteria > Pseudomonadati > Pseudomonadota > Betaproteobacteria > Burkholderiales > Alcaligenaceae > Achromobacter > Achromobacter sp. 413638. The sequence goes on along the minus strand of NZ_JBICCO010000007.1, from coordinate 62,969 downwards.
CCGCCAAGGGCGAGCAGCGCCGCGTCGTATTGCCGGGGGCCGCCGTGCTGGATCTGAACACGCGCACCAGCGTCGCGCTGCGCGCCGCCGGCGTCGAGCTGATCAGCGGCGAGGCCGCGATCTCGCTGGCCGGCGCGAGCAGTCCGTTCACCGTCAGCGCGGCCGGCGGCCGCGTCATGGCGCGGGACGCGGTTTTCGAACTGCGGCACACCGACGGCAGCGTCTGCGTGACCTGCCTGTCCGGCGCGGTCGAGGTGGCGCTGGCGAGCGGCGGCGCGACCCTGGCGGCGGCGCAGCAGCTGGTCTATGACGCGGCGGGCCTGCAGCCCGCGCGCGCGCTGGATGCCGACGATCTGCCGGCCTGGCGCGATGGCTTCCTGCGCTTCCGGCAGGCGCCCTTGGCCGAGGTGCTGGACGAGATCAACCGCTACCGCTCCGGCCGCGTCATCCTGATGGCGCAATCGCTGGCCGCCAGGCCCGTCAGCGTGCGGGTGGAGCTGGCGCGGCTGGACACGGCCATCGCGCAGATTCGCGAGAACTTCCAGCTCGACGCCACCGCCTTGCCTGGCGGCGTGCTGCTGCTGGGTTGATGTGCGCATGCCGCGACGGCAGGCGTGTACCGGCTGCCCCTTCGGGGGCGCTTTTTTTTAATGCGGTCCGACCACACAAAAAAACCGTCTGCTTTTCCCGCGTCGATCCGTCTAGGTAGACAAGGAGGGCGCTGGCATGGGACGCCGGCGCTCGCAATCGCAGCATGCGCGGCCCAGATCCGCATGCGGCGTTCTTTGGAGATGGGTGGCAATGAGCAAGCGCGGGCAAGGCAGGATTACTTTGAATGCGGGCCTCAGGCAATCGGCCGTGCCGCTGGCGCCGCTGGCGCAGGCGCTTGCGCTGATGCTGGCGGCCGGCGGCGTCCAGGCCGCGCCGGCGGCCTTCAGCCCCGGCTGGTTCGCCGCCAAGGGCGCGGCGCAGGCGCAGACGCAGGCCAGCGGCCGGTTGCCCGACGGCAGCGTGGCGGGCATTCCGACGGCGGCGCGTCAGCAGACGCAGTCGCGCCAGCAATTGCAGCAGTCGCTCAGCAACCTGAACCGCACGGCGGCGGCCATCGCCGCGCAGCAGGCGGCGCAGGCCGCCGCGCGCCAGGCCGCGGGCAATGCCGCCTCGGGCGTGCCGGACGGCCTGGTCGCCGGCGGGCTGCAGGTCGACACGCAGGCGCTCACGCGCGGCTGGACCCATGCCGAGGCGCCCCGGTCCAGCACCGAGAACGGCCGCACGACGGTCACCGTCAACCAGACCGCCGACCGCGCCATCCTCAACTGGCAGACCTTCAACGTCGGCCGCGACACCACGGTGGACTTCCGCCAGCAGGCCGAGTGGGCGGTGCTGAACCGGGTCAATGACCCGGCCGGCCGTCCCAGCCAGATCCAGGGGCAGATCAAGGCGCCGGGCACGGTGCTGATCGTCAACCGCAATGGAGTGGTGTTCGACGGCGCCAGCCAGGTCAACGTGCGCAACCTGGTGGCCGCGGCCGGCAGGATCAGCGACGAGCAGTTCCGCGAGCGCGGGCTGTATGGCGCGCAAGGCACGGAACCCAGCTTCACCGACGCGCTGGGCAAGGTCGAGGTCAGGCCGGGCGCGCGCATCGACACGCATGCGCCGGGCAGCGTGACGCAGGGCGGCGGCTACGTACTGCTGCTGGGCAGCGAGGTACACAACGCCGGCGCGATCAGCACGCCGCGCGGGCAGGCGCAGCTTGCCGCCGGCGACAGCTTCATCATCCGGCGCGGCGTGGGCACCAGCGAGAACACCCTGTCGACCACGCGTGGCAACGAGATCGCGCCGCGCCTGGCGGCGAATCAGGACGGCGGCCTGGCGCGCAACACCGGCCTGATCGTGGCGGCCGAGGGCGACGTGACGCTGGCCGGACGCCAGGTGCGCCAGGAAGGCGTGGCGCTGGCCACGACCACCACGCGCACGCGCGGCACCATCCACCTGCTGAATTCGGCCGCCGACGCCAAGGGCAGCATCGTGCTGGCGCCGGAATCGGTCACGGCGGTGCTGATCGACGACGACGGCAGCACGGCGCTGGACAGCCAGCGCAATGCGCTGATCAAGGAATCGGCCGAGCAGGACCTGTTGCGCCATCGGCAGGCGCCGGGCGCGTTCGACAACCTGTCACGCCTGTCGGACCGGCGCGACCAGTCGCGCATCGAGATCGTCAGCGGCGGCGACATCCAGTTCCAGGGCGGCTCGCTGGCGCTGGCCACGGGCGGGCAGATCGCGGCCACGGCGGCGCGGCGCAGCTTCGTGGCACAGGGCGCCGAGCTGGACGTGGCCGGCGCGGTGGGCGTGCGGATCGCGATGGCGTCCAACAGCGTCAAGATCAACGTGCAGGGCAACGAGCTGCGCGACGCGCCCAACAACCGCGACGCGGCCAAGCTGTTCAACGGCGAGCTGTGGGTGGACCGGCGCAGCCTGATCCCGGTGGCGGCGGGCGTGGGCGGCTACGAGGGCGAGCGCTGGTACACGGCCGGCGGCCTGCTGGAGGTGGGCGGCTACCTGGCCAACCTGGGCCACGGCATCGGGGAATGGGCGGCGCAGGGCGGCACGGTGACGCTGGGCGGCAAGGAAGTGGTGGCGCAGGCGGGCTCGCGGATGAACCTGGCCGGCGGCACGCTGGACGTGGCCGAGGGCGTGATCAACCTGAGCTGGCTGCGCGGCGCGGACGGACGTTTGTACGAAGCCTCCAGCGCGCCGGCGGACCGGGTCTACGCCGGCCTGTACCGGGGCTACGAGGACCTGCACGGCCGCTGGGGCGAGAAGGCCACGCGGCGTTTCCTGAACCCGGTGCTGGCGCCAAGCACGCGGCGCGAGGCCGGCTACACGGTGGGCCGGGACGCGGGTCGGCTGGTGCTGTCGGCGCCCACCGCCGTGGTGGAAAGCGAGATCGTCGCCACGGTGTATGACGGCGCGCGCCAGACACAGGCGCGGGCGGCCGGGACCGACGGCTACGGCCAGAGCCAGTTGGCGGTGGCGCGCGCCGGCGGGCTGGCGCTGGGCAACTACGGCGCGCTGGGCCGGGTCAACGTCTTCAATACCGACGTCAGGCTCGGCCGCTACGCCGATATCACCTTGGCGATGGCGGCGGGCGACGCGCTGGCGGCCGAGCGCGTCGGCACGCTGTGGCTGGACAGCGCGCGGCTGTCCGACATGGGTCTGGGCGTACTGGATCTGGCGACCGGCGGCGCGCTGACGGTGGCCCAGGCGGTGGCGCTGGCCGACGGCGGACAGGCGGCGCTGACGGCGGGCCGGATCGATGCACAGGCTGGCATCACGGCGCGGGGCGGGGCCATCACGCTGAGCAACACCTTCGTGTCGCCAGACGCGAGCGTCAAGGCGCGCGCGCTGTCCAAGGCGGGCGAGGCGCCGGCCATCGGGCTACGCGAGGGCGCGGCGCTGGACGTGAGCGGCCGCTGGGCGGACCTGCAAGGCAAGGGCGTGGCCTCGCCGTGGCTGGGCCGGCTCGACGGCGGCCGCGTGACGCTGGACTCGCCGCATGGCATCGCGGTGGCGGCGGGCTCGCTGATCGATGTGTCCTCGGGCGGCGCGGTGCTGCACAAGGGCGAGACGCGCGCGGGCAAGGGCGGCGACGTCACGCTGCGCGCGGGCGCGCCGGAAGTGGAAGGCGCCAAGGGCGCGCTGGCGCTGGCGGGGCAGCTGCGCGGCTACGGCATGGCCGGCGGCGGCACGCTGATGCTGGAGACGGATGGGAAGGTGGTGATCGGCGGAGTCGATGCGCTGGCCAACAGGCAAGCCAACACCCCGACTGGCGCGGCGCAGCCCCAGCCCTTGCTGCTGGATCCGTCGCTGCTGCGCGCGGGCTTCGCGAAATACGACATCAACGGCCGTGGCGGCCTGCGCGTGGCCGAGGGCGCGACGCTGGACGTGGCGATGCCGGTGTACCGATACGAGCCGGGCAACGAGGCCACGGGCCAGCGGCCGGCGCCGGCGCTGCTGCTGGCGCCGGTGTACCAGGAGAACCCGCTCAAGGGCGCGCTGACGCAGCGCGCCGGCGCGGACCTGACGCTGCGCTCGCAGCGCATCGAGGATGGCGCGAACATCGATATCGGCGCGGGCGCGCTGGTGTCGGTCGATCCGGGCCGCGCGATCCGCCTGCTGGGCGGCGGCAACAGCCGCATCACCGTGGACGGCACGCTGCGCGCGCCCGGCGGTCGCATCGAGGCGGATATCGTCGCGCCGGCCTCCGACGTGCGCGACAACCCCGCCACCAAGCAGCACAACCGCGCCATCTGGATCGGTGGCGCGGCGACGCTGGACGTCGCCGGCCGCGCCGCCGGCGGCGTGGACATCGACGGTCGACGCTACGGCCAGGCGCAGGCGGGCGGCAGCATCCTGCTGGGCGGCGCGCTGGACTGGGACGCGACCGGCATCGCCGATAGCGCCCGTGATATCGCCATCGTGGTGCGCCCGGGCGCCGTGCTGGACGCCTCGGGCTCGCGCCTGGCCATCGACGCGCCGCGCGGCGGCCGCCCGGGGACGCTGGACCTGGCCGGCGACGGCGGCCGGATCGTGCTGAAGTCCAGCTATGGCCTGTTCCTGGATGGCGACATGCGCGCCCGGGCGGGCGGCGCGGGCGCGGCCGGCGGCACGCTGGCGCTGGCGCTGGAAACGCCCACGTTCCCGCTGTCGGTCAACGCCGAGGACGGCGTGCGCCGGCCGCGCGAACTGATCCTGTCGCAGGGCACGCAGGCCAGCGGCCTGGCCTCGGATCTCAAGCCGGGCCAACTCGATCCAGCCTTGCATCATGGCGCGGCGCGCCTGTCGGCGCGGCAGTTCGAGGCCGGCGGCTTCGGCAATCTGTCGCTGCTGGTCAACGGAATTCTCAGCTTTGACGGTGACGTGGCCCTGGCGGCCTCGCAAAGCCTGCGCTTCTATGCCGGCAGCTATTCCGTGACCGACCGCGCGGCGGCCGGCACGGCCGTCAGCCTGTCCGCGCCATACCTGCGCCTGGCCGGCGCGGCGCGTGTGCGGGGCGACGGCGTCACGCCGACGGTGACGTGGCGCGACGGCGCGTCCGCGCGGCCCGGCGTGGGCAGCTTCACGGCCGACGCGGACCTGATCGATATCCGCGACCGGGTCGGCTTCGGCGCGCGCGGCGCGGTGCCGTTGCTGGCCGGCGCGCCGGTGACAGTGGATCGGCGCGGCTTCGATCAGGTCAGCCTCAACAGCCGTGGCGACGTGCGCCTGCTGGGCGGACAGGCCGGCCGTGGCCTGTCCGGCGACGCCACCACCGAGTTGGGCACCAACGGGGACCTGCGCATCACCAGCGCGCAGCTCTATCCGGCCACCGGCGCCAGCGCGACCATCTGGGGCGGCTATGAGACCGGCCGCCGCCTGGAAATCCTGCGCCAGCCCGGCACGGAGTCGGTGGCGCCGCCGCTGTCGGTGTTCGGCTCGCTGAGCCTGGGCGCGGACACGGTGATCCAGGCGGGCACCGTGCGCGCGCCCATGGGCTCGATCAGCCTGGGCCAGGATGCCCGTGGCAGCGACAGCTGGCGCGCGCGCTCGGTCGAGCTGATGCCCGGCAGCCTGACTTCTGTCAGCGGCGCCGGCGTCATGGTGCCTTATGGCGGCACGGCGGATGGCCTGACGTACACCTATGCCGGCGCGCCGCTGAAACCGCGCGAGCAGAATGCCGGCGGCATTGCGTTCTCCGGCCATACGCTGACGGGCCGCCAGGGCGCGGTGCTGGACCTGAGCGGCGGCGGCGAGCTGCGCGGCGCCGCCTTCGTGGCCGGGCGCGGCGGTTCGGTGGACATTCTGCGCACACCGCTGGTCAACGCCAATCCGACATTCGCCAATAGCGCGGCCGGCAATGCGATCTACGCCATCGTGCCGGGCCATGCCGGCGGCTACGCGCCGGTCGCGCCCGACACGGCGGGCAGCGAACCCGTCGTGGGCCAGACGCTGACGTTGACGCAGGACGCGGGCGGGTTGAAGGCCGGCGTCTACACGCTGATGCCGGCGGCCTATGCGCTGATGCCGGGCGCCTACCGCGTCGAGCTGGGCCCGGAGACCTTGCAGCCTGGCGCGGCGCCGACGCCGCAGGGCTCGCTGGTGGCGTCGGGCTACCTGGGCGTGTCCAACACCGGCCTGCGCGCCGCGTTGCCGCGCCAGCTGCTGCTGACGCCGGGAGAACGGGTGCGCTCGCATTCGAATTACAACGAGATGAGCCATGACGCCTTCGTGGCGGCGGACGCGGCGCGCAAGGGCGGCCTGCGCGGCCAGATCACGGCCGACGCCCGCACCCTGCGTCTGAACTACGAGCGCGTCCTGCCGCAGGAAGGCAAGCCCATGCTCGGCTTCGACGGCGTGGCGCGTTTCGCGGCCGCCAAGGGCGGGGTGGACGGTACGCTGGAGGTCCTGGCCAACGACGTGGAACTGCTGGCCGATGGCGCGGGTCGGACGGCGGGCTTCAACGGCGCGTCGCTGTCCGCGTCCGCCCTGAACCGTTTCAACCCGGTACGCATGATGATCGGCGGCCGGCTGGATCTGAAGCCGGGCGACAACTACGCGACCTTCGTGTCCAGCACCAACAACGTGACCGTGCGCGCGGGGGCCGCGCTCAGCGCCGCCGAGGTGTTCCTGATCAGCGGCGCCACCTGGGGCGGCATCACGGTGGAAGAGGGCGTCGCCATCTCGACCATCGGCCGTGGCAAGCCGGCCTACGATTCCAGCACGGGCTTGGTGTACGCCGCCGGCAGGACCGGCGTGCTGGGCCTGAGCAACGGCACGATCAACCTGCTGCCGGCCACGCCGGAGATGGCGCAGGGGCCGGGCTACATCAATATCGGGGCCTGCGCCGGCGCCTGCACGGGCGCGGCCACCACGCTGGCCGCTGAAGGCACCCTGCTGGTCGCCACCGACCGCGCCTTCACGCTGGCCGACAATGCGCGCTATGGCGCGCGCAACCTGCTGCTGGCGATGTCCACGCTGAACCTGGGCGACGAGGCCGCGCTGGCGCGGGCGGCGGCCGCCGGCGCCTTGCCGAACGGGCTGATGCTGAACCAGCGCGTGCTCGACAGGCTGCTCAAGGGCAATGCCGGCCCCGGCATTCCCGCCGTCGAAACCCTGATCCTGAACGCGCGCGATTCGGTCAATGTGTTTGGCTCGGTGACGCTGGACGCCACGCAGGGCAAGGGCGTGGGCCGGCTGGTGCTGGGCGCGCCGGCCATCTACGGTTATGGCGGCGCCGCCGACACCGCGACGATCCGCTCGCGCGAACTGGTGTGGACCGGCGTGTCCGCGCGTCCCTCCGATCTTTCGGGCCAGTACGATCCCGCGATACCGGGAGCGGCCATCGCGGACCGGCTGGGCGACGGCCGGCTGCGATTGGCCGCCGAGCGCATCGTGTTCGGCTACGGCCCGGACACCCAGCCCGTGAACTGGCTGTCGGCCCAACGCCTGGCGCTGGGCTTCGCCGGCGTCGACCTGCTGGCCGGCGAGCGCGTGACCGCCAATGGTCAGGGCACGCTCAAGGCCTATCACCGCCAGGGCGCGTACCAGGCGGGCAAGGGGTATGCCTACAGCGGCGGCGACCTGAACATCGTGACGCCGCTGCTGACGGGCGAGGCGAGCGCGTCCATGGCCTTCACGGCGGGCGGCAGCCTTACGCTGCGCCGGCCGCAGGGCGCGGCGGCGCTGCCCGGGCAAGCCGGCGCGCTGGGCGCGCAGCTGACGCTGGCGGGCGGTTCGGTGGACCTGGACGGCGCGATCGCGCTGGCCTCGGGCAAGCTGAAGATCAAGGCCGAGCGCGACCTGCGCCTGGGCGCGCAATCGCGCCTGGACCTGGCTGGCCGCGAAGTGCTGTTCTACGACCAGGCGCGCTACACCTGGGGCGGCGACCTGACGCTGGATAGCGCGGCGGGCAATATCGAGCAGGAGGCCGGCTCGGTCATCGACCTGTCGGCGCGCAAGCAGCGCGGCGGCACGCTGGCCGCGACGGCGCTTGGCGCCGGCGCCGGCCGGATCGACCTGCGCGGTTCCATTCTGGGCGGCGCGTCCGGCCTGTACGACGCAGGCGGCACGCGCGTGCCGTATGACGCCGCCGAGATCACGCTGCGGGCACGGACGCTGGCCGACTTCGCCGGACTGAACACGCGCCTGAACGCGGGCCAGGTTCATGGCGCGCGCCGTTTCCAGATCAAGCAGGGCGATCTGATCTTGGGCGACGAAGTGCGCGCGCGCCAGGTCAGCATCACGGTGGACGGCGGCAGCCTGACCGTGGCCGGCCGCATCGACGCCAGCGGCTTCCAGCCCGGCATCATCCGCCTGGCGGCCAGGGGCGACCTGAATCTGCTGGGCACGCTGGACGCGCATGGCGCGGGCCTGCGTCGCGACAGCCATGGCCAGATCATCGACAGCCCCAACCGCGCGCAGGTCTCGCTGACGTCGAGCCTGGGCACGCTGACGCTGGGTCCGTCGGCCAGCATCGACCTGCGCGCCGGCACCGAGGCCGCCGGCAACGACGGCCGCGCGCGCGGCACGCTGGACCTGAACGCGCGCCGCTTGGGCGGCGCAGGCACGCGCGGCGACGGCGCGGGCGCCGATGATGTGGCGATCCTGGTGCAGGGCCGGCCGCAGGTGCGGGGCGCGTCCCTCATCGCGGTGAACGCGTTCCGCGAGTATGCCGACGCAGAATTGGCGAGCGCGCCGGACGTGTCCGGCAGCAGGCCCCAGCTGATCACGCAGGACATGCTGATCCGCATCGACCGCGACAGCCAGGATTTCGTCAACGCGGCGCTGGGCAACGGCGCGCTGCGCGCGCGGCTCGCGGGGCTGGACGGCTACCGCCTGCGTCCGGGCGTGGACATCGTCAGCGATCCGCTGATCAATCCCGCCGGCAACCTGACGGTGGTGGGCGACCTGGACCTGTCGGGCCTGCGCTACGGCCCGGGCTCGGACCGCAACGATCCCGCGCGGCGCGGCTTCGGCGAGCCGGGCGTGCTGAACATCCGCGCGGCCGGCGACCTGACCATCCACGGCAGCATCAACGACGGCTTCGCCCCGCCGCCGGCCACGCCCGACGATCAAGGCTGGTACCTGTTCGAGTGGCGCAATGCGCAGAACAGCGGCAACACGCCGTTCGGCGGCGATATCGTGATTCCCATCGACGGCGTGTCGCTGGACAAGGGCACCGTGTTCCCCAAGGGCGCCGTGCTGAACTACGACCTGCCGACCGAGGGCGTCACCTTGCCCAAGGGCATCGCCTTGCCGGTGGTGGTGGAACTGGCCGGCAACTACGTGCTGCCGGCGGGCGTGGTGCTGGGCGCGGACGTGTACCACGGCGACGGCTCGGTGGCCTGGCGCGCCGGCACGGTGCCGACGGCCGACGTGACGCTCGCGCCGGGCATGAAGCTGGGCGCCGGCACGGTGCTGCGCGCCGAGACGCTGGCGGCGGCGCTGACCTGGCCCAAGGGCGTGGCCTTGCCCGCGCCGATGACGGCCAGCGGCGTGCTGGCGCTGGCGCGCGGCGCCTTGATTCCGGCCATGACCAAGATCGAGCTGCCCGACGACAAGCCGGTCAACCTGCGGCCGAAGACCGGCGAGTTCCAGGGCGCCAACTGGGCGCTGGCGCCGATGCTGCCGCAGGGCGCCACCAGCTGGAGCCTGCAGCTGACGGCAGGCGCCGACCTGGGTTCGGCCGATCCGCGCGCCGTCGATCCGGCGTCGCGCGGGTCGCTGGTGCTGGCCGACTCTCACGCCTCGACTCGCATGAAGATCGTGCCGGGCGGCGTTGGAATGGTGTACGCGCCCAACGATCTCGGTTACCCCGTGGGCGAGCCGGTGGATCCGGACTGGGTCAGCGATTGCGACCTCTTCCCCGGGCTTTGCGTGACCGATCCCAAGCGCATCAAGCGCACCTGGACGCAAGCCGGCTCCGACATGTTCGGCACGGAAGTGGATACGCCGGTGCAGGAAGAACTGGTTGTCTTCTGCGACATGATCCCGGGCGTCTGCAACGTCGAGATCCTGCCGATCCGCGACATCGCGTCGGCCGAGCTGCTGGCGCCCATGTTCAGCGTGGTGCGCACCGGCGCCGGCGACCTGGGCGCGGCGGCGGCCGGCGATCTGCGCATGGACACGCCCTATGGCTTCTATACGGCGGGCACGCCATCGACGGCGTTGCGCCGCGCCGACGGCAGCGATCCGTATGCGCAGCCGCGCGGCAAGCACATCTTCGATCCGGCCGGGGGCCCCGGGCAGGCCTCGCTGCTGGGCCCGCAGCAGGACGACTACAGCGCGGCCAACGGCGCGTACCAGGCCTGGTATCCCGAGCGCGGCGGCAACGTGGACATCGTCGTGGGTGGCTCCGTGTCCGGCGACGCCTGGACGGAATTCGCGCCGCCCAACCGCCCGCAGACGCCCAGCGCCAGCGTCGGCAACTGGCTGTGGCGCCAGGGGTCCGACGCCTTGCCGGCCTCGTGGTGGATCAACTTCGGCGCCTATGCCGTGCCCATGGCCACCAATATGTGGGCCAGCAGCCATCCGTACATCGTCGGCTTCACCGGCTTTGGCACGCTGGGCGGCGGCAACCTCAGCATCGCCGCGGGCGGCGACGCCGGCATCGTGGCGGCGCGCGGCCTGGGCGACTATGGCGCGCCGGAACCGCGCAGCCGCGCCCTGGTCGCGGCCGTGGGCGGCACCGGCCGCGTCGCGCCCGACGGCAGCCTGGTGCTGACCGGAGGCGGCGATTTGAGGCTGCGGCTGGGCGGCGCCCTGAACCCGGACCTGGACGCCTCGCAGTACGCCACGCAGTACCGGACCAATCGCCAGAAGCCCGACCTGGACGGCATGGTGACCAACCTGCGCGGCGCCATCCAGATCGAGGCACGCGCCATCGGCGGCTCGCGCCAGCTGTTCCGCCGGGACGCCGTCGCGCAGCCCGGCCTGACGGGCGACGCCATGGATCCGAGGCCAATCAATCCCTTCGTGCCGACGCTGTCGAGCGCCAGCGGCGGCATCACGCTGGTGCCGGGCGACTCCGCCGTCTATCTGGAGACCCTGGGCGACTTGGTGCTGTCCGGCGTGTCCGATGCCGGCCGCGTGCGCGTCCTGAATACCTCCATCCAGACGCCGGGCAATGGCCTGTCCGTGGGCGGCGGCCAGAGCTGGTTCTCTTTGTGGACGCCGGCCACCGCCATCAATCTGTTGAGCGCGGGCGGCAATGTCACGCCGGATACCTCGCTGAGCCACGAGGCCGCCGGCTCGGCTGCCGTGATCCGGGGGGACGACGTGACCGTGTATCCATCGATCCTGCGCGTGACGGCGGCCTCCGGCAATATCTACTACGGCCGTTCCGCCAAGAGCGGTTCGCCCGGCAGCACGCCCGCCGGCGGCCTGCTGCTGGCGCCCTCGGCCAGCGGCGAGCTGAGCTTCCTGGCGCAGCAGTCCATCTATGGCGGCGGCACGCCGGTCAGCATGTCCGGTTCGGACACGCCGCTGCCCACGCCGTTCATGCCGGCCTATGCCGGTTATGACCTGGCGGGCGGCCTGCAGCGCGGATCGCACAACAACAGCATCGACGGTTCGCCGGTACCGCGCGCGGACGGGCCCGTCGCGCCGACCAAGGACGCGCATCCGCTGTTCGCTTTCGGGCCGGACACGCCGGGCGCCCGATCCCCGCGCGCGGAAGGATCGGAACCGATCCGCTTCTATGCGGTGCAGGGCGACCTGGTCGGGCTCAGCTCGGGCATGTCCGTGCAGTACCTGCCGCAGACCAACCGCAGCATCCTCAACTGGCTGCGCGCGGCGGCGCCGGTCCAGGCGCTGGCGGGGCGCGACATCGCCGGCCTGGGCGGCGTGTTCCTGCACAACGGCCCGTCGGATGTCTCGCTGCTGCATGCAGGCCGCGACATCTGGTATGCCGACGTCAAGGTGGCGGGCCCCGGCCTGCTGGACGTGGTGGCCGGGCGCAATCTGGTGCAGGAAGACCGCGCCAGCATCGTCAGCGTCGGCCCGGCGCTGCGCGGCGACAAGCGGCCGGGCGCGGATATCGCGATCACGGCGGGCGCCGGCTCGGCCGGACCCGACTACGACGCGCTGGGCAAGCGCTACCTGGACCCGGCCAATCGCGCCGTGGCCGGCCAGACCCTGACGAGCCAGCCCGGCAAGGTGGTGCATACCTATGAGCGAGAGCTGGCCGACTGGCTGCGCGCCCGCGACGGTTTCACCGGCAGCGACCAGGACGTGCTGGCGCGCTTCGAGACCCTGCCGCTGGCCCTGCGCCAGGCCTTCCTGCGTTCGGTGTATTTCGCCGAGCTGCGGGCCGGCGGCCGCGAGTACAACGACGCGCAAGGGCCGCGTCCGGGTTCGTACCTGCGCGGCCGCCAGGCCATCGCGGCGCTGTTCCCGGAAGGCGCGGCGCGCGAGGGCGGCATCTCTATGTTCGGACCGTCCGGCGTGCGTAGCGTCGGCGGCGGCTCGATCCAGCTGCTGGCGCCCGGCGGCCAGATCGTGGTGGGCGTGCAGGGCGTGGCGCCGCCGGGCAGCGCGGGCCTGATCACGCAGGGCCGGGGCGACATCCAGGCCTATTCCAAGGGCAGCCTGCTGCTGGGATTGTCGCGCGTGATGACGACCTTCGGCGGCGACATCCTGGCCTGGTCGGCCGAGGGCGACATCAACGCCGGCCGGGGTTCGAAGACCACGGTGGTCTACACCCCGCCGCGCCGCGACTACGATGCCTTGGGCAATGTGGTGATGGCGCCGCAGACGCCGGCGGCGGGCGCGGGCATCGCCACGCTGAATCCGATTCCGGAAGTGCCGCGCGGCGACGTCGACCTGATCGCGCCGCTGGGCACGATCGATCCGGGCGAGGCCGGCGTGCGCAGCTCGGGCAACGTCAACGTGGCGGCGCTGCATGTGGCCAACGCGGCCAACATCCAGGCCCAGGGCAACAGCAGCGGGGTGCCGGCGACGGCGGCGGTCAACACCTCGGCGCTCAGTTCGGCCAGCGCGGCGTCGGGCGCGGCGGCGGCCTCGGCCGAGAGCGAGGCGAGCCGCTCGCGCAATGCGGCGCGCCAGTCGCAGCCGTCCATTATCTCGGTGCAGATCCTGGGTTTTGGCAACGATGGCGTCGAGGGCGCGACGCCGGCGCCCGCTGGCGGATCGGCCGGCGCGGCCTTGCCGGGCGCCGCGCGCGCCGACGCGGCGCGCTATGCGCCGGACGCGCCGGTGCAGGTGCTGGGGCAGGTGGACCTGGGTCAGGCCGAGCTGGGCCGGCTGACGGAGACCGAGCAGCGCAACCTGGCCAGGCTGATGGCCGAAGGGGGCTGAACGGGCTTGGCTTGAATGGAAAATGGGGCGGTCCGCAAGGGCCGCCCCATTTTTCCTGAAGCGGGCATCGAAGCGCGCTGGCGCTCAGGCCACACCGGTCGGCGCGGGCGAGGGAAAGTCCGGCAGCGAGATATCGCTATGTCCGGGCGTGACCCAGCGCACGCGTTCGCGGGTGGCGTCGATGCAGCCGCCTTCCTCGTACACGCCCTGCGGATCGCGGATGCGCATCATGCGCGCCAGCACGGCGGCGGTGGCGTCGGGATCGGCCAGCGTCTGGCGCACCAGCGTCTTGACGCGGTCTTCGTCGATATAGCCCTTGCCCCGGGCGTCGGCGCGCAAGGCATGCTGCCAGTGATGGATCTCCACGCACTTTGAGGTCAGCGTGAAGGGCTGGTCGCGTTCCCAGAAATTATTGAACAGGCCGCCGCCCAGGTAGAACACCCAGGAGCCTTCATAGCCTTCCACGTCGGACGACGCGGAATCCGGATTGCGGAACCAGAGCCGGTCGCCCGGCACGTAGAAGCGCTGCGGCAGCGGCTCGGCCAGCGAGCCGTATTCGTGCAGGAAGGTGTCGTGAAAGCGCCCGGACATCACCGCGCGCGTTTCCCACTGGCGCTGCAGGTCGCGCGCCAGCGCGGGATTGGCCTCTTCAAGCTCCTGGGCGATGCCCAGCACCGTGACGTACTCGGTCGCGCGGTAGCAGGAGAAGGCGTAGAGCTGGCCCGAGGCCTCGGGCTGGGTGGCGCGGCGCAGGCCTTCGATGAGCGAGCGGCCGGGCAGGATGGTGAAGCCGCGTTCCTCGTCGTAGGTCCAATAGCCCTCGGGGCGCTCGGCGTGCTCGGTGTCGAAGGCCAGGGCGGTCTTGCGCGCGGCCTGGACGATGCGGCGGCGGATGCGGACGGCGGACTCCAGCTCGGGCACGGACGGGAAGGGGAAGGGGACCGGGCTGCCCAGCATGGCCAGCAGGATCTCGCGCTCCAGCGCGCCTTCGTCGGCGCCGCTGTCCAGGCCCAGCGATTGCGCCAGGCCGGTGGTGTCGTGATCGGGCAGGTGTTGCGCCGCGAAGGCGGGCGCCAGGCTGGCCCGGCAGCCGGGCGCGGCGCCGTCCAGGTCCGTGCAGATCGTGATGTCCCGCAGGCGGGAGCGTGCCAGGAAGTCCTGGAGTTGCTGGCGGGCCGCGTCGGTCTGGGCGGCGTCCGCGGGAATGAGATGGATGCCGCCCAGGTCCGGGCGGCTGGGGGAGTGCTGAACGTGAGACATGTGAGGCTCTGGAATGCAGCGTTGAACCCGGGAATCGCCGACGGCGGCCAGTGGCGCGGCGGTCGGCGGGACAGTTGATGATTGCAGATCCGGGGCTGGCGCGGTAGTAGCGGGTAATACAGGGTTAATACCCCCCTCGCGCAGCCGGGCCCCGATCGCAGCGGGGCGGATTGTAGTCATGGCGCCTGACGCGCGCGTGTCATTTGACGGTCTGTAGCGGCTGGTTTGTGTCGTTGCCGCAACGCGGGGAAGTCCGGATTGGATTTTGCGCTTGCGCGGAATGAAAGCTTTATTACACAATTCAGTCGCAAATGCGAATGCCTTGCATTTGTATTTATCTGTTAAAGATCAGGAAAGGAACAACGATGGCGACTGGCACCAGGCCCGGCCCTAGCTCCAGGCGCGCCCAATCCCTGGGCGCGGCGATGTTGATGATGGGAGCGGGGGCGGTCGGCCCGGCGCTGGCCCAGCAGCCGCAGCAACAGGTGGAATTGCCCGCCGTCACCGTGACGGCGACCGAGGTGAATGAATCCCCGACCGGCCCGGTGCAGGGCTTCGTGGCCAGGCGCGCCGTCACCGCCACCAAGACCGACACGCCGCTGATGGAAACGCCGCAGTCGATCACGGTGATCACGCGCGACCGCATGGAACTGCAGGGCGCGCAATCGGTGCAGCAGGCGGTGGGTTATACCGCTGGCGTCACCGCCGCCGCCTTCGGCGTGGACAACCGCGGCGATTCGGTCAAGATCCGTGGCGCCGATTCCACCCAGTACCTGGATGGCCTGCTCAATTCCGTCGGCTTCTACAACAACACCCGTCCCGATCCCTATGCGCTGGAGCGCATCGAGGTGCTGAAGGGACCGTCCGGCATGCTGTACGGCCAGGGCGCCGTGGGCGGCATCCTGAACCAGGTCAGCAAGCGTCCGCAGGCCGAGGCCGCGCGCGAGATCGGCATCAGCTACGGCAACTACCAGCGCAAGCAGATCCAGGCCGACCTGACCGGCCCGATCGATGAAGAAGGCAAATGGCTGTACCGCGTGGTGGCGCTGGGGCGCGACAGCAACGCCTCGATCAAGCACGTCAAGGACGACCGCTATTTCATCGCGCCATCGCTGACGTACCGGCCCAGCGCCAGCACTTCGCTGACGCTGCTGGCGAATTTCCAGAAGGACGACAGCGGCACCATGCTGGGCTTCCTGCCCTGGCGCGGCACGCTGTACGGCAAGCCGGGCGGGCGCATCCCGCAGGACTTCTTCGTCGGCGAGCCGGGCTTCGACAAGTACACCGCCGAGCAGCGCTCGCTGGGCTATCAGTTCGAGCACGCCTTCAACGATACCGTCACGGTGCGCCAGAACCTGCGCTACACGCACAGCAAGGTCGATTACCGCAGCGTCTACACCGCCGGCTTCAATGGCGCCGGCCATGGCTGGGTGCCGGGCAGCGACACGCTGCTGCGCCGCACGATCTATCTGAACCAGCCCACGCTCGACCAGTTCGTGGTCGACACGCAGGGCCAGTTCAAGTTCGCCACCGGCGCGCTGCGGCATACGCTGTTGGCGGGCATCGACTACCAGCGATCCAAGCTCGCCGCCCGCCGTGGCGTGGGCGGCTCGGCCGCGCCCATCGACGTGTACAACCCGGTCTACGGCAATTACACGCCGCCGACGTCCACCGTGCGCGTGCCCGACTCGCACGCCAACCAGACCGGCCTGTACCTGCAGGACCAGATGGAGTGGAACCAATGGCTGCTGATGCTGGGCCTGCGCCACGACAGCTCCAAGTCGTCCGTGGACGGCACGCCGTCCGGCAGCCGCGACGACAGCGAGCTGAGCAAGCGCTTCGGCCTGATGTACCGCTCGGCCATGGGCCTGAATCCGTACATCAGCTACGCCGAGTCGTTCCAGGGCGTGGCCGGCTTCAACAAGGCCAACGAAGCCTACAAGCCGCTGCGCGGCAAGCAGTGGGAGGCGGGCGTCAAGTACCAGCCGCCGGGCGAGAACCTGACGGTCACGGCCAGCGTCTTCGACATGATCGAGAAGAATCGCCAGGTCGCCGGCGTGGTCAATGGCCAGGCCGACACCGTGCAGGTTGGCGAGGCGCGCACGCGCGGCCTGGAACTGGAGGCCATGGCCTCGCTGGGCCGGATGGACCTGGTGGCCACCTACACCTACCTGAATCCCAAGATCACCAAGGGCACGGCCACCGACCAGGGCCAGCGGCTGGCCAGCATTCCGTCGAACATGGCGTCGCTGTGGGCCAACTACCGCTTCAGCGCCTTCGGCGTGCCGGGCTTCCTGGCGGGCGCGGGCGTGCGCTACAACGGCCACAGCTTCGACGGCGTGGGCAACAACCGCGTCGAGGGCGTGACGCTGTACGACGCGGTGCTGGCCTACGATCGCGGCCCGTTCCGCGTGGCGCTGAACGTGACCAACCTGTTCGACAAGGAATACGTGGGCACCTGCATCGCGCGCGGCGACTGCTTCTACGGCACGCGGCGCACGGTGGTGGGCAGCGTGACCTATCGCTTCTGATCCGTCCGGCCCGCGCCATACCGATTCGCTATTTCACCAGTCCATATAAGCACGCACAGCGCGCCCGGATCAGGTTTACCTTGGCGGGGTGGACATCGGAAGCATCGATATTCGGCTTCCCGATGTCAGCCATCGAAAAGGGGAACCCGAGTGACAGAACATGCCATCGATCCGGCCTTCGCCATCGAAGAGGCCGCGCGCAGGCTGCGCGACGCGAAGATGACCGGCGCGCAGTGCGAGCCGGTTTCCAGCCTGCTGTCCGGGCAGGATATCGAGGCCGCGTATGCCGTGCAGCAATTGAACGTGGAGCGTCGCATCGCGCGTGGGCAGCGGCTCATCGGCCGCAAGATCGGCCTGACCTCCATGGCGGTGCAGCGCCAGCTGGGCGTGTCCCAGCCGGACTATGGCGCCTTGCTGTCGGACATGATCGTGGGCGACGGCGCAACCCTGCCGCCCGAGGGCCTGCTGCAACCGAAGGTCGAGGCCGAGGTGGCGCTGGTGCTGGGCAGCGACCTGGACCTGGACGAGCCCAATGTCGCGGATGTATTGCGCGCCGTCGCCTTCGTGCTGCCGGCCATCGAAATCGTCGACAGCCGGATCAGGGACTGGAAGATCTCCCTGGTCGACACCATCGCGGACAACGCGTCCAGCGCCCGCTTCGTGCTGGGCACGCCGGCGATCCGGGCGGACGGCTTCGATTTCGCCGGGTGCGTCATGGAGATGACGATCAACGATGCGCCGGCTTCCCGGGGTGACGGGCGTGCGTGCATGGGCAGTCCGCTGAATGCCGCCGTCTGGCTGGCGCGGCGCATGCGGCAATTGGGCACGCCGTTGCGGGCCGGCGATATCGTGATGACCGGCGCGCTCGGACCGATGTGCGCGATACGGCCGGGCGACCGGGTCATGGCGCGGATTGCCGGGCTGGGAACCGTGGGCTTCGAGCTGGGCGGGGCCGGATCCTGAGGGCGGCGCCGGGCGCCGGGACGGGGCAGGGGCCTTGGTGATACCCCTGTCTTGCTGACGGGCGGGATCCGGCCTAGGCTGTTGAAAAAAGGTCTGCGAAGCCGTCGCGTCGACAGCCGCGTTGTGGGGGGAGGCAGGGCCGGAAATGGACCTGAGACGATTACAGGCGTTCGTCGCCATCGCCGAGCTGAAGAATTTCACCAAGGCGGCCGAGCTGCTGCACATCGCCCAACCGGCGCTGGGCCTGAAGATCCGCAAGCTGGAAGAGGATCTTGAACAGCAGCTGTTCGTGCGGCATTCGCGCGGCGTCATGATGACCGACGCCGGAAAATTCCTGCTGCCGCAGGCGCGGGCGCTGCTCGCGCAGGCCTCGGCCCTGAAGCAGGTCATGCGCGACTTCAGCTGTCCGCCGCATGGCCGGGTGGTCATGGGCGTGCCGCCGAATGTCATGGAAGGGATCACGGGCATCATCGCCCGGCGCGCGATCCAGGAACTCCCGGACGTCAACCTGAACATGGTCGAAGGCCTGTCCCATACGCTGGAGGAATGGCTGGACGATGGCCGGCTGAATCTGGCCTGCGTGTTCGACGGCAGCGACGAGACCACGGGCAGGCCCGGACAGGTGCTGTACGAAGAGCCCTTCGTCTTCGTCGGCAATGCCGATGCGCTGCGGCCCGAGGACGGCCCGATCACGCTGGCCGAGGCGCTGCGCCAGCCGCTGGTGGTGCCGGCGGCGCCGCACCGGCTGCGCGCTCTGCTGGAAGACAAGGCGCGCGAGCTTGGCGAGCAGGTCCATGTGCGCTTCGAGGTGGAATCCGGTTCGATCATGAGCGATCTGATCGCGCAGAAGCTGGGATATTCCATCCTGCCGGCCAGCGTGGTCAGCAGCCGGGTCCAGCGCGGGGAACTGGCGATCCGGCCGATCTTCCAGCCAGACTGGTCCTGTACGCTGCGGCTGGTTTGGCCGCTGGGCGGCGATCTTTCCAGCGCGACGCAGGCCGTCATCAAGCTCGTGAGCGAGGTCGGCGAGGAAGCGCGCAAGTCGCGCGCCGGCGCTTAGCGGCCCGCGCGCGCCAGATCATTTCGGCATGGCAGGCGAGCCGAGAGACTTCTGGACCGGCGCGCGGGGCGCGCATTAAGGTGTTCCTGCATTGCCGCATGGGCCGCGCGGCGCGGCGCCGGCGGCATGCCTGGCGGACCCGGGTAGCGGTCCGCCTTGCGCGACACAGGACATGACGCAGATGGATATTCGAGGTGAAGTCGTCTTGATCACAGGCGGGGGATCGGGCCTGGGACGCGCGATCGTGGAACGCTTTCATGCGGAAGGCGCGCGGATCGCGGTATTGGAAAAATCCCCGTCCAAGGCCGGCGCGCTGCGTGAATCGCATCCCGACATCGTGGTTGTCGAAGGCGACTGTTCCCGTCTGGATCCCAATCAGCGGGCCGTGGACGAGACGCTGGCGCGGTACGGCAGGCTGGACGTCTTTATCGGCAATGCGGGCGTCTGGGACAACCGTACCGGCCTGCTGCAGCTGGAGCCCGAGCGGATCGGCCAGGCTTTTGACGAAGTCTTTTCGGTGAACGTCCGTTCGCTGGTCCTGGGCGCGCGCGCGGCGGCGCAGGCCTTGCTGCAAAGCCGGGGCAGCATGATCTTCACGCTGTCCAACGCCAGCTTTCACACCGGCGGCGGCGGTCCCCTGTACACGGCGTCCAAGCACGCCGCTGTCGGCCTGCTGCGCCAGCTGGCCTACGAACTGGCGCCGGCGATACGCGTCAACGGCGTGGCCCCGACGGCAATGGCTTCCGATCTGCGCAGCCCGGATTCCCTGTCGCGGCAGCCGGCGCGGGATCGTCCGGTCGATCCCGCGAGCCGGGAGGCCGAGATCGCGGCGATGCTGCCGCTGAACTTCTATCCTGTCGCCGAGGACTATGTGGGGGCCTACCTGTACCTGGCGTCCCGGACCGCCGCCCGCGTCTGCACGGGCAGCATCATCGCGTGCGATGGCGGCATCGACATTCGCGGCATCCGTCCCGCCTCGGGCGTGGCGCCGGCCTAGCGCCGAACGGGCGCCGGGCGGGGTTCCCGCCCGGCCATCCTGGGCGACTCAGCGGCGCAGCGCATCCCACCAGGGACAGGCGCCTTCCATGACGTGGTGATTGCCGGGCAGAACCTGGACCGGGCCGCGCACGCCCCGCGCCGCGGCGTCCAGGCGCATGGCCAGCGCCTGCGCGCGCCCCTCGGGAGGCAGCCAGGCGCGCTCATGGCCCCAGAGGCTGGGACCGTCGCGCAGTTCGACCGGCTGCCAGGCGTCGGGAGCGATGTCGCGGCCGCCCCAGCCGTACTCCACCATGAAGCCGGACGGGGTCCGGGCATAGAACGAGGTCATCAGGTCGTTGCTATGGCGTCCCAGGCTGACGCTGACGCAGTCGTCGGCGTCGGCCAGGTCCAGGCCCTGGCCGACATCGTCCAGGCTGTAGGTCTCCACCATCAGGTGATGCAGCCTGCGGCTGATCCCCGTCTCGGCCAGCGCCAGGCTATGGTGCCGCGCGTTGGTGTGGAAGAAATAGGCCTTGAAGGGATGCAGCATGTAATCGCTCAGGCGGAATTCGAGCACGTCGACATAGAAGGGGAGCAGGTCTTCGATGCGTTGCGCCATGAGCACGACATGGCCCATGCCCAGCGGACCGGTGCGAAAGCCCGACATGGCGCGGCCGGGCCGGAATGCGCGATCCGCCAGCGCGGGATCGCAAAAGGCTTCATGGCGGTTGCCCGACGGATCGAGGAAGCACAGGCCGCGCCCCACCTGGCGCCGGTCGGCGGCCGCCCGCGACATGGCCTCCACCCGGACGCCGGCCCGGTCCAGCCTGGCGGCGAGCCGTTCCAGCGCGTCGCCGTCGGCGACCTCCCAGCCGTAGAAGACGGCGCCGTCGGCGCTGCCCTGGTCCACCAGGATGCGCTGCTTGCGGTCGTCCATGCGGAAGGCCAGCGACGAGGCGGTGGCGTCCGCCACCTCCAGACCCATGATGCGCGGGCCGAAGACGCGCCATTCGTCGAGGCGGGTGGTTTCCACCCCGACATAGCCCAGGCTTTGCAGTAGCATGATCGGCCTTTCGTTCAAGAAGCCGGCGTGCAATCGGCGCCCACGGCGACCGAGTCCAGGAAGCCGAGCAGGCGCTGGTGGAAGCCGTCCGGATCCTCGTACTGCGGCCAATGTCCGCAGTTCGGCATGATGTCCAGGCGCGATCCCCGGACATGCCGGCTGGCCGTCTCGGCCGCCTGCCAGGGCGTGGTGGGATTGAATTCGGTCCAGAGGAAGTACGTCGGCGTGGCGACGCGCTCGAGCCGTTCGGCGGTGATGTAGAACTGCCCCCCGCGTTCGGGATCCATGATGCCGGCGATCATCGGCTGTATCCGCAGCATGTCCGGGTTGGACCAGAACCGCAGCCGCGTCTCCACCAGTTCGTCGCTGACGAAGCGCCCGGGTTCGTGGAACAGCCACTCCAGGCGCGCGCGGATGCTGTCGCGCGTCGGCGCCGCCGATGCCTGGCTGGAGCGCTTGCGCAGTTCCGCCACGCCGGGCGAGCGCAGGTTGTCGAAGCCGTCCACCTGCAGGCCGGCGCCCACGCAGCAGGTCCAGGACAGCACGCGCGACGGCGCGGCCTGGATCATCCAGTACGCGACCCAGGAACCCAGCGATTCACCGACGATGTGGGCGCGGGCGATGCCCAGCGTGTCCATCAGGGCCAGGATGTGGGCGGCGTAGTCCGGCAGCATGTAGTCGCCGTCCGGCTTGTCCGTCATGCCATGGCCCAGCATGTCCACGGCGATGACGCGATAGCGCCGCGCCAGGGGAACCACGTTCTTGGCGTAAGCCTCGACATGACCGCCTATGCCATGCAGCAGCAGCACGGCCGGGCCTTCGCCGGCCTCCAGGCAGCGGGTGCGCACGCCGTCGACGTCATGAAAACGCACGCTGGCGCCCAGCGCGTTCAGCCATAGGGACATCATTCTCTCCTTGGTGTGTCGGGCCGCATCGGCCCGGGACTACAGATCGAGCACCAGCCGGCCGCTCTTGCAGCCGGAAACGCAGATCAGCATTTTCTTGTTCGCCTCGCGCTCCTCGGCGCTGAGCAAGGTGTCGCGATGGTCCGGGATGCCTTCGATGACCCGGGTCGCGCAGGTGCCGCAGATGCCGTCGGCGCAGGAATGCGGAATATCCAGTCCGGCGTCCAGCAGCGTGTCCAGGATGGTGCTGCCCTCGGCCACGAAATGGCTGCCGCCGGATGCCGCGGCGATCACGGTGAAGCCGCCGGCGGCGACATCGCCGCCGCCCTTGAAGCGTTCGAGATGGACGTGGGATGGCTGCCGGTCCGCCGTCGCGGATTCGAACGCGTCCAGCATTGGCGCCGGACCGCAGCAATACAGCTGCGCGTCCGCCGGCGCGGTCCGCAGGAATCCCGCCAGATCGGCGGCGCCGCCTGCTTCCTCGTCGACGTGCAGGCTGAGCCGGTCCGGATAGCGTTGCAGCAGGATATCCAGGTAGGCGGCGCGGGCGCGCGAGCGCACGGCATAGAGCAGCCTCCAGTCGCGTTGCTCGGCTGCCAGGCGCTGGATCATGGCCCAGATCGGCGTGATGCCGATGCCGCCGGCGATGAGGAGGCTGGGGGCCGCGCCGGGCGCCAGCGGGAAATGATTGCGCGGGCCACTGGCCTGCAGCGTGTCGCCGGGGCGGAGCCGGGCATGGATGTAGGCGGAGCCGCCCCGGCTGGCGGCATCCAGCGCCACCGCCAGCACATACCGGCCGCTGGCGTCGCCGGGATTGGTCAGCGAGTAGCTGCGGATCAGGCCGCCCGGAAGATGCAGATCCAGGTGCGCGCCGGCCTCGATGGGCGCTGGCGCCCGGCCTTCGCCGCGCAGGTCCAGTTCGATGATGGTCTCGGCGATCCGCCGCAAGGCATGGACGCGCAGCGGCAGGCGCTCGGGAGCGGCGTGGGTCATGGTGCTGATCTCATGGTGCCGTGAAAGGGCCGCGCCGGCGCTCGTGGATGCCGGCATGGAGCGTAGGCATCTTAGGCAGGGGCTCGCGGGCAGGTCGAATACATTTGCGCGATGCCTGCCAGACCTTGATGTTCTGGAACGATCCGATCTGTCTTGCTGCGCCGCACGACGGGGCGCGAGCGCATTGCGGCATGCCTGCGGTCAATATTCTGTCTTGGACAGGAGCGCCGCCCGGCCATTAGCTTAGATGCCGGGACGTCGCGAGTATCGGCCGGCGGCGTCCAGCTTGCATGAGGCCGCAATCGGACGGGTGTGGACCAGCATATGGATGCCATTGCGAGCAGGGAAAAATACCGCCAGTACGTCAAGCCCGAGGCGGGGCTGGTGTCGCGGCGGATCTTCCACGACGAAGAGATCTACCGGGCGGAGCTGGACCGCATCTTCAAGCGGGCCTGGCTATATCTGGCGCACGAAAGCGAGGTTCCGGATCCCGGTGATTTCGTTCACGTCTACATGGGCGAGGAGCCCGTGATCCTGTGTCGCGACCGCGATGGCCAGCTCTATGGACTCGTCAATTCCTGCAGGCACCGTGGCAACCGCGTCTGTCGGGTGGATCGGGGCAATGCCCGGAGCTTCGTCTGTTCGTATCACGGCTGGGCATACAACACCAAGGGCAACCTGATCGGCGTTCCCGGCAAGACGGAGCTGTACAAGGATGACATCGATCAGCCCTCGTTGGGTCTGGTGCGCGTGGCGCGGATCGACAGCTACAAGGGCCTGGTGTTCGGCACTTTCGACCCGGAAGCGCCATCGCTCGAGGAATTCCTGGGCGACATGCGCTGGGGGCTGGACCTGCTGCTCGACCAGGGCGATCTGGTCGCGGCGCCGGGCGTGGTGCGCTGGAACATCGAGGGCAACTGGAAGTTCGCCGCCGACAACGCGATCGGCGACATGTACCACGCCGCCTGGACCCATCGTTCGGCCATGCTGGCGGGGCATCTGGGCGGCAACGGCGCGCAGTCGCTGGCGCAGTATGCGCCGACGCGCGAACAGAAGGGCATCACCTTGCTGGCGGCCTATGGGCACGGGCTCAACGCCGACTTCGCCGAGGCCGATGAGGTGGACCTGGGCTCGCCGCTGGCGGCCTGGCGGCTCGATCCCACCGTCCAGGCGCGGCTCGGGCCGGTGCGTTCCCGGGTGCAGCGCTCGAACATGAACGTGTTCCCGAATCTCTTCGTCAACAGCGGGTCGCGCGATCTGATGGTCCGGCATCCCAGGGGGCCCGGAAGGATGGAGGTCCGCAAGACGGTCCTGGTCGATCGCAATGCGTCGGAAGAGACGCGGCGCATGCAGATCCGTTCCTCCAACCGGCATTTCGGCCCTGCCGGGATGTTCGAGCAGGATGATGGGGAAAACTGGGACCAGAGCACGCACGGCGCGCGCAGCCTGGCCGCGCGGGACCGCGACCTGCACTACGCCATGAAACTCGGACGGGCCCGCCTGACCCGCCTGGGCGACAGTCCTCCCCTGATCGAGGATCTGGTCAACGAGCACGCGCAGCTGTGGCTGTATCACTGCTGGGCCGAATTCATGGATGCGGCGTCCTGGCCCGAGCTGCGCGCCGCCCACACCCAACCCACGGATTACTTTCGATGCGCGACGACCTGAACGCGGCCTGCGCCGCGCAGCCGGGGCTGATGGCGGGGATACAGGCCCTGTTGCTGCAACACGAGGTCGAGCAGTTCTACCACCGCGAGGCGGCCCTGCTGGACGAGCGGCGCTTCGAGGACTGGCTCGAACTGCTGGCCGATGACCTGAGCTACTGGATGCCGGTGCGCGAGACGCGGGCGGCCGGGCAGGAGGCCGGGGAGTTCAGCCGTCCGGGCGAGGGCGCCCTGTTCGACGAAACCAAGGCCTTGATGATCGTCCGCGTGCGCAAGCTGCGCACCGGCTTTGCCTGGGCGGAGGAGCCGCATTCCCGGACCCGGCACGTCGTCAGCAATGTGCGTGTCGTTGGAAGGCTGGGCGATGGCGGATTGCGCGTCGAAAGCAATTTCGTGCTGCACCGTTCTCGGCTCGAGAGCATGCAGGATCTCTGGTTCGGCTGCCGCAAGGATGTCCTGCGGCAGACCTCCGATGGGTTTCAGGTGGCGCGCCGGGAAATCTACCTGGACCACACCGTGATCGGCAGTCCGAACCTGAGCGTCTTTTTCTGACAGGACGGTTCGTCCGGCCCGATTGTCGCGGGCCGGCATCGCCGCGGGCATCGATAAGCATTCAAGCGTTGTTTCAGTGCAAGGGGGAAGGGACATGGACAATACCGCGACTGCGGCGGGGGCGGACCGGGCCGTGCAAGAGCCGGGCGACGGCGAGCGTCGGCCGTCAACGCTCAATCATTCCGTGATGGTCGGTGCGGTGGGGAACTTCGTCGAGTGCTTCGACTGGTTCGCCTATGCGCTGTTCGCGAGCTATATCTCGCGCCAGGTGTTCCCGGCGGGCGATCCGCTGGCGGGGCTGTTGTCGACCTTCGCGATCTTCGCCGTCGGCTTCTTCGTCCGTCCGGTGGGGAGCTTCATCTTCGGCATCTATACCGATCGCCACGGACGCAAGAACGCGCTGGCCGCGACGATTTTCCTGATGGCGGCTGGCAGCCTGATGATCGCCGTCGTGCCCACGTTCGCGCAGGCGGGCTGGCTGTCTCCGGCGATGCTGATCGCCGCGCGCCTGCTGCAGGGGCTGGCCATGGGCGGGGAGACCTCGGCGGGCGGCAGCTATATCGTCGAAGCCTCGCCCGCGCGGCATCGCGGCTTCAGCGGCAGCTTCTTCTACATCAGCGTCGGCCTGGGAACGCTGTCGGCCTCGCTGGCGGGTTCCTTGCTGACGCAGCTGCTGACGCCGGCGCAAATGGAGAGCGTCGGCTGGCGGCTGGTGTTCGTGCTGGGCGCGGCGCTGGGTCTGTTCGGACTGTACATGCGGCGTTCGGCCGCGGAATCCGAGCTGTTCCTGCAGGTCGCCAAGACCACGCGGAAGAAGGATCGCGGCAGCCTGCGCGTGGTCGCGGCCGAATACTGGCCCAGCATGCTCAGGCTGTTCCTGGTGGCCATCGGTCCGACCATGGCGCTCTATATCTGGGTTGGCTATGTGCCGAACATCCTGCGCGCCAAGGGCCTTGTGTCCGCGGCCACCACCTTCTCGGCGAGCACGCTGGGCCTGATCGTCTACACGCTGTGCATGCCCATCAGTGGCGCGCTGTCCGACCGGATCGGCCGCCGCCTGGTGCTGGGCGTGTCGTGGCTGGTCTTCGCGGCGCTGCTCGCGCCGATGATGCGCTACGTGATGGCCGATGCCGGATCGCTGCCCTGGGTGACCTGCGCCGCCATGGCCCTGATCGGCCTGGGCAGCGGCGCGGTTGCGGCCGGCTTCGCCGAGCAGTTCCCGACCCGGGTCAGGGCGATAGGCTGGGGCGCGCCGTACAACATCTCCATCGCGGTGTTCGGGGGCACGGCGCCGTATCTGGGCTCATGGTTCGCCAGCAAGGGCTGGCCGGATCTGTTCAACGGCTACATCGCCGTGCTCTGCGCGCTGAGCGGGCTGGCGGCGTTCGGCCTGCGCGATCTGCGAGGCAAGCCGCTGGACTGAGCCGGCAAGAGGCCGGCGACATCATGGGACAGGACATCCGGGTCGACGGCGGCCCGAGACATTCGATCTGACAGACAGGAACGGAGCGGCCGGAAGGCCCAGCGGAGCATTCACATGAACACCTTGCGTATCAGTCTCGCCTGCGGCAACTATGACCGTACCCGCGCCCTGTTCGATGGGCGGGCGCCCATCGAGGGCTGCGAGGTCGCCGCCGTCGCCCTCGAACCGGAAGAGGCGTTCCACCGCGCCTTCCGCTATCGCGAGTTCGACGTGACCGAGATCTCGTTGAGCAGCCACATGATGACGACGGCGCGGGGCGACAACGACTATGTCGCCATACCGGCGTTCATCTCGCGCGTGTTCCGCCAGTCGGGCATCTACGTGCGCACCGACCGGGGCATCGCCACGCCCCAGGACCTGCGCGGCCGGATCATCGGCGTGCCGGAGTACCAGATCACGGCCAACGTCTGGATCCGAGGAATCCTGCAGGACGAGCATGGCGTCCGGCCCGAGGAGATCGGCTGGCGCCGGGGCGGCGTCGAGGAGCCCGGACGCGGCGAGCGCGCGCCCATCGATCTGGGGCCTGGAATCGACCTGCGGCAGATTCCCGACGACAAGACGCTGTCGGGCATGCTGGAGCACGGGGAGATCGACGGCTATATCGGCGCGCGCGCGCCATCCTGCTTCCTGCGGGGCGCGCCCAACGTGGGCAGGTTGTACGGCGACGACTACATCGAGGCCGAGAAAGCCTATTTCCGCCGCAGCGGAATCTTTCCGATCATGCACATGGTGGGCATCCGGAAATCACTCGCGGCCGCGCATCCCTGGCTGCCGGTCAGCGTCTACAAGGCCTTCATCAAGGCGAAGGAGCTGGCCGTGCGCGATCTAGGCGAGATCTGCCATCTGGCCGCGACGCTGCCCTGGATGGTGCATCACCTGGACGAGGCGAGGGCGCTGATGGGACAGGACTTCTGGCCCTATGGCCTGGAGGCCAACCGCCACGCCATCGACACGTTCTCGCGCTATCACTTCGAACAGGGCCTGTCCAAGCGGCGCGTGGCGCCCGAGGAATTGTTCGCGCCGTCGGCGCTGGACCTGTCGAAGATCTGAGCGATCATGAAAGCGCCCGCCTTCCGCTACCTGGCGCCCGACACGCTGGCCGAAGCGCTGCGGCTGCTGGCCCGGGAGCAGAACGCCCGCGTCCTGGCGGGCGGGCAGTCGCTCGTGGCCATGCTGAACATGCGCTTCGCCTTTCCCGATTGCCTCATCGACATCAACCGGGTGGCGGAACTGGCCTATCTGCGCGAATCGGACGGCGGCATCGAGATCGGCGCCATGACGCGGCAGCGCGATGTGGAGTTCTCGCCGTTGGTTGCCCGGCGCCTGCCGCTGTGGCGCGAAGCCATCCTGCAGGTCGGGCATCGCCAGACCCGCAACCGGGGCACCGTCGGCGGCAGCCTGTGCCAGCTGGATCCGTCCGCCGAGCTGCCGACCGTGGCGCTGGCGATGGACGCCGAACTGACGGCGGCCAGCGTGCGCGGCCAGCGGCGGCTGCGGATGGCGGATTTCTTCGCGGGCTACATGACGCCGGCGCTGGAGGCCGATGAGATGCTGACGTGCATCCGCGTCCAGCCCTGGCCCGCCGGACATGGCCATGCCTTCCTCGAATTCGCCCGCCGTTGCGGGGACTTCGCCATCGTCTCGGTCGCGGCGCTGGTCGCGCTCGATGCATCCGGGCGGCTGGCGCGCGTCTCGCTGACGCTGGGCGGCGTGGCCGCCGCGCCGCTGCGCATGCCCGAGGTGGAAGCGGCGCTGACGGGCGGCCAAGGCGCGCAAGACGATCTGGACCAGGCGGCGCGCCTGTGCGGCGAGGTCGTCGCGACGGGCGACAGCCAGGTGCCCGCCTGGTATCGCCAGCGCCTGGCCGGGGTGCTGGCGCGGCGCGCATTGGCGCAGGCCATCGCGCGCGCCCGCGCCCACGATGAGAGGGAACCATGAGCAGGCACGACGAGGCACAGGCGCTGCCCATCCGGCTGCGCGTCAATGGCGCATCCCGGCAGGGACGCGCCGAGCCGAGGATGAATCTGGCGGATTTCCTGCGTGGCGAGCTGGGCATGACCGGCACCCATGTGGGCTGCGAACATGGCGTGTGCGGCGCGTGCACCGTGCTGGTGGATGGCTGTTCGGCGCGCGGCTGCCTGATGCTGGCGGTGCAGGCCGAGGGGCGCGAGATCGGCACGGTGGAAGGGCTGGCGCGGCCCGACGGTTCCTTGCATCCGATCCAGCAGGCTTTCCATGAATTGCACGGCCTGCAGTGCGGGTTCTGCACGCCGGGAATCCTGATGTCGGTGGCGGAGCTGCTGGCCCATGAACCGGATCCGGACGAGGCGCAGATCCGTGATGTGTTGTCCGGCCACTTGTGCCGTTGCACCGGCTACCAGAACATCGTGGATGCGGTACTGCTGGCCGCGCGGCTGATGCGCGGGGGTGGCGCATGAGCAGCGACGCTCCGGTCGAATCCGCCGCGGCCACCGGGATGGGGGCGGGCACGCCCCGGATCGAGGATGCGGCCCTGCTGCGGGGCGAGGCGCGCTTCCTGGACGACATTCCGGTGGCGATGCCATTGCACGCCTGTTTCGTGCGCAGCCCCCATGCGCACGCCCGCATCGTGTCGATCGACCTGTCCGCCGCGCGGGCCATGCCGGGCGTGGCGGCCGCCTACGCGGCGGCGGATCTCTATGGCGAGCTGACGGAATGGCGCATGCCGCTGGGATTCGCGCTGGCCGATCTGCCTGCCAACACGACGCCGTTCGTGCTGGCCTCGTCGGAAGTCGCGTTCGCCGGCGAAGCCGTGGCGGTGGTGCTGGCCGACAGCCGGCGCCAGGCCGAGGACGCGGCGGCGGCGGCCCGGGTGGACTATGAGGCGCTGGCGGCCGTGGCCGATTGCCGCGCCGCGCTCGACGAAGGATCGCCGCGCGTGCGCAGCGAGCTGGAATCGAACCTGCTGCAGCGCTATACGCTGGAACACGGGGATTGCGAGGCCGCGTTCGCTGGGGCGGCCTGGGTGTTCGCCGAGCGCTTCTGGACGCATCGAGGCGCCGCGCATCCGATGGAAGGGCGCGGCGTGCTGGCGGCGCCGGACGTGGCCGGCGACGCGCTGACCGTCTGGTCCTCGACGCAGATGGCGCATGAGCTGCACTACGCCATCGCGCTGATGCTGGGCCAGCCCGAGGACCAGCTGCGCGTGATCGCACCCGAGGTGGGCGGCGGCTTCGGCGCGAAGTTCATGATCTATCCGGAGGAGATCGTCGTGCCCGCCGTCGCGCGCAAGCTGGGCAGGGCGGTCAAATGGGTGGAGGACCGGCGCGAGCATTTCCTCAGCGCGATCCAGGAGCGCGATCAGTATTGGAGTGTGGAGTTCGCCGCCGACGCGCGCGGCCAGATCCTGGGCGTGCGCGGCGAGATGGTGCATGACCACGGCGCCTATACGCCGCAGGGAACAAACGTGCCGTATAACTCGGCATCGTCCCTGTCCGGTCCTTACCTGGTGCCGGCCTGTCGGCTGCAGGTGAGCGTGGTCCATACCAACAAGGTGCCCGTGGCCACCGTGCGCGGCGCGGGCTATCCGCAGGCGGCATTCGTGATGGAACGCATGCTGGACCGGATCGCGCAGGGCGTGGGCATCGACCGCGCGGAATGCCGCCGGCGCAACCTGATTCCGGCGGACCAGATTCCCTATGTCAAGCCGCTGAAGTCCAGGGCCGGGGTGCCGCTCACGATCGACAGCGGCGATTTTCCTGCCCTGCAGGCGCGCGCGCTGGCCGAGATCGGCTATGCGGAATTCGACGCGCGCCGGCGCGAGGCGGCCGCGCGCGGTCTGTGTCGTGGCATCGGCCTGGCCAATGGCGTCAAGCCGACGGGGCGCGGGCCGTTCGAGTCCGCGCGGGTCCGTATCGCGCCTTCAGGACAGATTTCGGTCTATACCGGCGCGCTGGCCATGGGGCAGGGCATCGCGACGACCCTGGCGCAGCTGTGCGCGGCGCATTTCGGCGTGGCGGCGCAGGCCGTCCAGGTGCGGGCCGGTGACACCGCGTTCGTCAGCCACGGCATGGGCGGATTCGCCAGCCGCCAGGCCATGATGGCGGGATCGGCGGTGACGCTGGCGGCGAGCCGGGTGCGCGCCAAGGCCTTGCGCAGCGCTGCCGCGCTGCTGAGCGTCGAGGAGGACTGCCTGCTGCTGGCCGATGGCGAGATCAAGACGCCGGACGGCCGGGCGGTCTCGCTGGCGCGGCTGGCCACCTTGTGGAAGGGCGTGCCGGGATACGCGCTGCCGGGTCGCGACGATCCCGGGCTGGACGAGACCGCGCATTTCCATTGCGACGCCCAATCCTACGCCGGCGCCTCGCATGCCTGCGAGGTCGAGGTCGACCCCGGCACCGGGGCGGTGCATCTGCTGCGCTACGTGGCCGTGCACGACAGCGGCCGCATCATCAATCCCGTGCTGGCCGGCGGCCAGGTCCACGGCGGCGTGGCGCACGGCATCGGCAACGCCCTGTTCGAGTGGATGGGCTATGACGCGGGAGCGCAGCCCATCACCACGACCTTCGCCGAGTACCTGTTGCCGACGGCGCCGGAGCTGCCCCGCATCGAAGTGCTGTTCCAGCCGTCGCCCACCACGCTCAATCCCCTGGGCGTCAAGGGCATAGGCGAATGCGCCACGGTGCCGGTGGCCGCCGCCGTGATCGGCGCGGTCGAGGATGCCCTGCGCGCCCATGGCGTGCGGATCGCGGAGTTTCCGCTGACGCCGATGCGT
Organism: Achromobacter sp. 413638; assembly: GCF_043119405.1. Classification (NCBI taxonomy): domain Bacteria; kingdom Pseudomonadati; phylum Pseudomonadota; class Betaproteobacteria; order Burkholderiales; family Alcaligenaceae; genus Achromobacter; species Achromobacter sp. 413638. The sequence continues at coordinate 31,408 of NZ_JBICCO010000007.1, read as the reverse complement.
CTTCTGGCCTTGATCGACCAGGGGCGCGGTTCAATCCCTGGAGATTGCTGATGGAGTTCACGAATCGGTTTCATGTGCCCTTGCCGCTGGAGGACGCATGGGTGCTCATGCTGGACGTGCCGCGCATCCTGCCCTGCCTGCCGGGCGCGCGGCTGACCGGGGACTCGGGCGACGGCAAGTACAGCGGTTCCGTGACGCTGCGGCTGGGACCGATCAAGCTCGCCTTCGACGGCCAGGCCGAGCTGTTGCGCCAGGACGACGCCGCGCACATCGCCTGGCTGCGCGGTTCGGGGAGCGATCCCAAGGGGCGCGGCGCGGTCAGCTCGGAGTTCAGCTTCGCGCTCGAGCCGGCGGCGGGCGGCACCGCTGTCGCGGTGACGACCCGGCTGGAACTGTCCGGCTCGGTGGCGCAGTACGGCCGGGGCAGCGGCATGATCACCGAGGTCGCCGCGCGGATCCTGGCGGAGTTCGAGCGCAATCTGTGCGTCATGCTGACACAGGGGGCTGGCGGCGCGGCGGTCGTCACAATGGCTGGCGACGAGCGGCCGGGCGGTGCGGCGGCGGATGCGGGAGGGGCGTCGCCGCGCGAGGCCACGGCGCCAGGGTTTGACGCCGGCCACGGATCGCCGCAGGCGCAGGCGCTGTTGTTCCAGGCGCAGGCGGTGCTGGCCCAGGCCCAGGCGGTGCTGGCGCAGGTCCAGTCCAGGGGGATCGCCAGCCGGCCGGGGCGAGAGCCCAGGCCGTCCGCCGAACTGAACATGCTCAGCATCGGCCTGCGGGCCGTTTGGGCGCGGATCGGATATGGAATTTCCCGGCTGTTTGGCAGGGGGCGATGAGCCGGCGAGCGATGGACGCGGTCGGGATCAGCCGGGATCAGCCGAGACGCGTCCGCCGCGACGGCCGGGGCGACGGCGCCACGCCGATGCGCGGGTCGCGCGCCAGCGTCAGCGAGACCAGCTGTTGCGCGACGGCTTCGAACGATTCGTCCTGCTGCGGGATGTACAGCCATTTCCCGAGCACGGCATGGGGTTGCAGGTTTGGAATGTCGCCGGTCAGCGACGCATGATGCGCCTGGGACGTTCCGACCAGCAGCCCGTCCCAGGGCGCATCGCGATCGGCCGCCACCAGGCAGAGCCGGCCGTCGAGGTAGGCGGCGTCACAGCCGAACATCTTCTTGAGCAGGTAGCCGGGATCACGCTCCAGCGGGTCGAAGATCCACAGCAGCGAGTTGGGGCGCGGGGCGCGCTGCTTCCTGGGCGGGGCGAAAAGAGGCGTGCGGCTGGACATGGCTGGCGGGAGCGGGAGATGCAACCTGGCCAGTGTAAGCCTGGAGCCTGGTCGCGGCTGACGCCTGTCGCTCGCACAGGATGAACGGCGACGACGCTGACGGTACACTGGCTGCTCGTTCAGCCACTGACCTCGGATCATGATCACCATGTCTCGCTGCTTGTCCTACATTGCCCTGTCCGCTCTGCTGACGGCGGGCGCCGCGCATGCCGCGCCCGCGGATTGCCCCGAGGCCGCCGGCATCGTGGCCGCGGCTTACCAGGACGCCTCGGCGCCGGACAAGCTGGGCCGCATCCGCCTGAGCGGCAGCGGCGACGTCATCGCCTTGCAGAGCGGGAATCGCCACAATCCTTTCGCGGTCACCTGCAAGGCCTGGCCGGCCAAGCCCGAGCTGCTGCTGGCCGCCGTGCCGGTGATGCGCGATCTCTCCGGCGCGAAGGCGGCCGACGGCCACGACGGCGACCTGGACGTGCTGGTGCTCGAGCGCGCCACCTTGCAGCCCTTGCGCAAGCGCCGGCTGCCCGGCCTGATGAAGGATGACGCGGTGCGCCTGACCGGCGTCGTGTTCGACACGGCGCGCTACGATCTGTCGCAGGACGAGCGGGCGTTCGGCATACGCGTCACGCGCAGCGCCTCGTCCACCGGCAGCATGCAGGGCGAGACCAGCCTGCGGCTGTTCGTGATGAGCGAGCATGAGCTGCATGTGGTACTGGACGGCCTGCTCGTCAGCCGGCTGCAAGGTGCTTGGGAGAACGAGTGCGACAGCCGCGAGGAAAAACGCGACGTGACGCTGTCCGTCGACGAGGCCAAGAGCGCCGGCTATCAGAATCTGGTCGCCACGGACACGCGTGTATCGCGGGTCTACGCGCCGCAGGGCGCCAAGTGCGTGGATCGGGTGACGGACAAGACCACGGCGCGCCACACGCTGGCCTTCGACGGCAAGACCTATTCGATTCCCGAGTCGCTGCGCGCGCCGGACCGGCGTCTGGGTAACTGAACCGTGTTCCACGAAGGCCGCCTCTTCCCTCGTTGTGCCGTGGCCTGTTTCGGCTCGGCCATGAGCCTTGCGCGTCCCCTGGCCGCCGCGCTTTGTCTTGGCGCGCTCTCGACCCTGTTTGCCGGCGCCGCGCAAGCCGCGCCCGACGCCTGCCCGGACGACGCGGACATCGTCCGCGCCCTCTATCCCGGCGTTCAGGCGCCCGATGCGCGCGGCCGCGTGCATGTGCCCGGCACGGACGCCGTCATCCTGGTCGCCAACGTGGCGGCGGGCGATCCCTTCGGGCTGACCTGCAAGGCCTGGCCGGCCAATCCGGACCTGCTGCTGGTGGCGGTGCCGCTGATGCGTGACCAGTCGGAGGCCGAGGCCGCCGACGGCCACGAGGGCGATCTGGACGTGCTGGTGCTGGAGCGCGCCACGCTCAAGCCGCTGCGCCAGCGCCGGCTGAAGGGGCTGATGATGGACGACGCGGTGGCCCTGACCAGCCTGACGTTCGATACCGCCCGCTATGACCTGATGCCGGACCGGCGCGCCTTCGGCATCCGGATCTCGCGCGCCGCCGGCTCGCGCGTCAGTCTGTATGGAGAATCCAGCCTGCGGCTGTTCGTGATGGGCGAGCGGGAACTGGAGATGGTGCTGGACGGCATGGTGGTCAGCGGGACCCGAGGCGACTGGGACACCCGCTGCGCCGGCGATGTCGAGGAGCGCAAGGTGACGGTGGGCCTGGGCAGCGGCAGCAGCCAGGGCTACCGCGACCTGTCGCTGACCGAGGCGCGCGAGCGGCGCCTGTTCGAAACCCAGGGCGATGATTGCGGCGAGCGCACCGTCGGCAAGGACAAGATCCGGCACACGCTCAGGTTCGAGGGCAAGGGCTATGTGATACCGGAGGCGCTGCGGTCCATGGACCGCGCCTTCGTCGAAGGTAGCGGCCAGCCCTAGGGCTGGCTGCGGGGGGCGGGCGCTAGTCCCGCAAGCGCAGCGCGGCGTCGCGGACCCGCTGTTGCAGCCAGGCCAGCGCGGCGTCGCCGGGCGCGCGCCGGCTGCACACCATATCGATGGAGAAGGGACCAGGGTCCACCTCGGCCGGCAGCGGCCGCAGCGTGAGCCCGTCGCCGGCCAGCCGCGCGGCGGCGCGGCGCGCCAGCGTGGCGATCAGGTCGGTGCCCCGCACCGCGTGCGGCAGCGCCACGATGTGCGCGAAGGTGCAGGCCACGCGCCGCTTGCGGCCCAGGCGCGCCAGGCTGGCGTCGACCACGCCGCGCGCCGAGCCGTCGTCGCTGGGCGTGAACAGGGCGTGGGGCAGGGCCAGATAGCGTTCCAGGTCCAGTTTGCGGCCGCGCAGCGCCGGATGGCGCTGGTCTGCGATGCAGACGAAGCTCTCGTCGTACAGGCGTTCGGACAGCATGCGCTTGGGCGGCGCCAGATGGCCGCCAATGGCCAGGTCCACGCTGCCATTGTCCAATTGTTCATAGAGCTGGGCGCGGTCCAGCCGCGCCACGCGCAGGTCCGCCCCGGGCGCGTCGCGCCGCAGCGCGGCGACGATGTGCGGCACGATGACCACATCGGCGTAATCACTGGCGGCAATGGTGAAGCGGCGGCCCTGCGCCGAGCCCGGATCGAAGGGCGCGCCCTGCGCCAGCGTCTGCCGGATCTGGTCGAGCGCCGCGCTGACGGCGGGCATCAGCGCGTCGGCCTTGGGCGTGGGCTGCATGCCCTCGGCCGTGCGCAGGAACAGCTCGTCCTGGAACAGCCGCCGCAGCCGCCCCAGCGCGCTGCTCACTGAAGGCTGGGCGCGATGGATGCGCTGGCCGGCCAGCGTGACGTTGCGGGTGTCGTACAGGGCCTCGAAGGCGACCAGCAGGTTCAGGTCTATGGCGGAAAGATTCATGCCGTCAATATTACGAATACTGAATATCGATTTCAACAATTTGGCAGGCCCGGCATAGGATGACATGGCTGCGCGCCGGATTGTTGGCCGGATCGGCGCGGCACTGCCTTCTTTCTCATCCGCTTTCAGGACCACGCCATGCCCACCGTGCTGCTCACCGGTATCGAACCCTTCGACGGGGAAACCATCAACCCTTCCTGGGAGGCGGCGCGCCGGCTCGACGGCGCCGTCATCGGCGGCGCCACGGTGGTGGCGCGCCAGCTGCCCTGCGTGTTGAGCGAGGTGCTGGACCGGCTGCACGGCGCGCTGGAAGAGACGCGGCCGGACCTGGTGGTGTGCCTGGGCCAGGCCAGCGGCCGGTCCGACGTGTCGGTCGAGCGGGTGGCCATCAACCTGGTGGACGCGCGCATTCCCGACAACGCCGGCCGCCAGCCCATCGACGAGCCGGTGATCGCCGGCGGCCCGGGCGCGTATTTCTCGACGCTGCCGGTCAAGGCCATCGTGCGCGCGCTGCGCCAGGGCGGCGTGCCGGCCTCGGCCTCGCTGACGGCGGGCACCTACAACTGCAACGCCATCTTCTACGGCCTGTCGCACTACATCGCCACCCGGCGGCCCGAGCTGCGCGGTGGTTTCGTGCACGTGCCGTACCTGCCGGAAATGGCGGCCGCGCATCCCGGTCAGCCCAGCATGGCGCTGGATACGCTGGTGGCCGGCGTGCGGCTGCTGATCGCCACCGCGCTGGAGGTGCGCACCGACATCCGCGTCGTTGGCGGCGCGGTCAACTGAAAGGGGGCGCGATGAGCAAGGGATATGCGGACGCGGCCGCGTTCGAGCTGGACGGCGCGCCGTTCCGTCATGCGCGGGTCGAGGTGGACGGGCTGGGCTATCACGTGGTGGAGGGCGGCGAGGGTCCGGCGCTGATCCTGCTGGCCGGTTTTCCGCAGAGCTGGTACGCGTGGCGGCGGGTGATGCCGCTGCTGGCGCCGCACTTCCGCGTGTACGCGGTGGACCTGCCGGGCCAGGGCGATTCCGACAAGCCGCTGGACGGCTATGACACGCGCACCGCCGGCGAGCGGCTGCGCGCCTTGTTCCACACGCTGGGACTGACGCGTTATGCGCTCGCCGGCCACGATATCGGCGCCTGGATCGCCTATCCGTATGCCGCGCGCCATGCCGACGAGGTGGAGCGGGTGGTGCTGCTGGACGCCAACATTCCCGGCGTGACGCTCAAGCCCGCCATCGAGCTGGGGCCGGACAACTGGAAGAGCTGGCACTTCCTGTTCAACTCGGTGCCGGATCTGCCCGAGGCGCTGCTGCAGGGGCGCGAGCGCATCCTGATCGAGTGGTTCTTCAGCCGCAAGACGGCCAACAAGCCCGGCGTGTTCAGCGCCGCCGACATCGACGAGTACGAACGCGTCTACCAGACGCTGGGCGGCCTGCGCGGCATGCTGGGCTACTACCGCGCGGCGCACCAGGACGCCTTGCAGAACCGCGAGCTGCGCGACGCGCCATTGACGGTGCCGGTGCTGGCGCTGGGCGGAGACCGGGGCAGCGCGCCCAATCTGTACGAGGCGTTGAAACCGCTGGCGCGCGACCTGCAGGGCGGGGTGTTGAGCGACTGCGGCCATTACATACCGGAAGAGCAGCCGCGCGAGCTGGCGCGCAGGATGCTGGCGTTCCTGCGGGGATAGCGCGGCGACCGGGGCGAGGCGATCGGCGCCAGGCGGAACGCGCCAACAAAAACGCCGGAGCCTGCGCTCCGGCGTTCCCGCTTGATCAACCGCGATCCAGGCTCAGCTGCCCACCGCCGTGCCGTCCTGCTTCCAGATCACCACCGTGGCCGGGCGCGGCCGGGTGGCGCTGGCGCCGTCCGGCCATTTCGAGGCGATCAGCGGATTGTTCTGCGCATCCGTCACGCTCGGGCCTTCGCCCGGGTGCTGGATGTTGATGAACAGATACTTCAGGTCCGGCGTCCAGGTCAGGCCCGTCACTTCGCAACCGACCGGGCCGGTCATGAAGCGGCGGATTTCCTTGCTGCCCGTGTTGGCGACCAGCATCTGGTTGTTGCCCTGGCCGGCGTAGGCGCCGGTGTTGGAGTAGTTGCCGTCGGTCTCGATCCACAGCAGGCCGCGCTTGTCGAAAGCCAGGCCGTCGGGGCTGTTGAAGGTGTTCTCGGCGGTGACGTTGGCCGAGCCGCTGCGCAGGTCGGTGCGCGGATACAGCGTGGGGTTGCCGGCCAGCACGAAGATGTCCCATTCGAAACTCAGCGAAGCCGGGTCGCCGCTCTTTTCGCGCCAGCGCACGATCTGGCCGTAGACGTTGTTGGCGCGCGGGTTGGCGTCGTTCGGGCCGGGGTGCTTGGTGCCGGGGTAACGGTCGTTGCCGCTGCCGCGCGAGCTGTTGTTGGTCAGCGTGACGTAGGCCTCGCGCGTCACCGGGTGGGTGGTGATCCACTCGGGGCGGTCCATCGGCGTGGCGCCCACGGCGTCGGCCGCCTGGCGGGTCTTGACCAGCAGTTCGCCCATGTCCTGGTTGAACAGCGCGCCCAGCGTGCCGCCGGCCAGCGCCGGAGTGTCCAGCTTGAGCGGGATCCATTCGCCCACGCCCATGGCGTCACCCTGCGCGGCGCCGTCCAGGAAGCGCGCCACGTACAGCGTGCCCTTGTCCAGCAGCAGGCGGTTCAGCGCCGGGCGGGCCGGATCGTACTTGCCGTCGGAGACGAACTTGTAGATGTACTCGCTGGCCTGGTCGTCGCCCATGTAGACCACGACGCGCTTGTCATCGGCCAGCGTCATGGCGGCGTTTTCGTGCTTGAAGCGGCCCAGCGCGGTCAGCTTCTTGGGCGTGGAGTTCGGATCGAACGGGTCGATCTCCACGATCCAGCCGCAGCGGTTGTATTCGTTGGGCTCGATCGACCAGTTGAAGCGGTCGTCGAAGTAGTCCCAGCGGTACGAGCTGCTGGAGGTCTTGCCCGTGCCCTTGTAGCGCTCCATGTGGCGCTGGTACTCGGTGTCGGGGTAGTTCACCGAGGCGGGCGCGGCGTTGCTGATGCCGAAGTAGTCGGTGAAGTTCTCTTCACAGGTGAGGTAGGTGTTCCACAGCGTGTAGCCATTGCCGCAGTTGCCGAAGGTGCCGAAGCAGCGCGTGCCGGACGGGTCCGCGTTGGTCTTGACCAGGCGGCTGCCGGCGGCCGGGCCGACCAGTTGCATGGCGACATTGGCGTTGACGCTGCGGTTGAACGGCGAATCCAGCACCGGCTCCCACTTGCCGTTGTTCAGGCGGATGTGCAGCACCGACACGCCATGCGCGTGCTGCGACTTGCGCACCCAGTCCAGGTTCCACTGGGCGTTGCCCGGCACCACGCCCACAGGGTAGAAGTACTCCGGCGTGGTGTATTCGTGGTTGGTGACCATCAGGCCTTCGACGCTGCTGCCCGTGGCGCTGTCGGTGCCGTCGATGGGGAAGAAGTGCATGCCGTCATGGTTGTAGCCGATCTGGCGCGCCTGATCGGCGCCGCCGTTGCTGGCGTCGGCCTTGAAGGCGGGCGCGCCGGCGAACAGCGGATCGCCCCAGCGGTTGAGCACGGCGTACTGGTAGCCCTCGGGCACCACGACGGTGTCGGCCGTGCTCACGGGCACGGCCTTGAAGTTCAGGTCGACCGGCTTGGGCTGCTCCGGCGTGGGCTTGCCCGGCGTCGTGGGCTTGGCGGGAGAATCATCATCGTCATCGCTGCCACAGGCGGTCAGGCCCGCGCCCATGAAGCCGACCGCGCCGGCGCCCAGACCGGCCTTCAGGAAGCCGCGGCGCGACAGCACGCGGCTCACCACGTCGTTGAAATGGGGTGCGGTGGACGCGTTGGACGGGATGTCGTCCAGATCCGGAGTGCTCATCAGTGTTCCCGTGATGTGTCATTCGTGTGACAGACGCCACCTCGGCGCTGCCTGCGAGCATCATCGTTCGGGAACATTGCCCGGGAATGACAGCAAACTGAAAGCGTTAAGACAGCGGGGCCGGGCGGATGAACTGCTGTTCTGTGACCGTCGAACCCCATTGCTCGCCGGCTTCCTCGCGCACCAGCTGGAAGCCGACTGATTCATACAGCTTGCGGGCCGCATCGAGTCCCTTGAAGGTCCAGAGCCGGGTGGCGGCGAAGCCGAGCCGGTCGCAGTAGGCCACGGCCTCGGCCAACAGCTGGCGGCCCACGCCGCTGCCGCGACAGCCGTCGTCCAGGATGAACCAGCGCAGGTGCGCGTGGTTGTTGCCCAGGTCCTGGCCGTCGATGGCGACCGAGCCGACGATGCGGTCGTTCAGCAGCGCCAGCCAGACATGGTTGCCGGTCTGGTTGAGCCGGCCGGCGAATTCGGCCACGCCGGTCGCGACCTGGCTTTCGAAGAACTGGCCGAAGCCCGCGTGGCGCGCGTAGAACGCGGCGTGCATCTCGGTGATGCGGCCGATCATGCCGGGCTGGTAGCCGGCGTGGATCGTGATCGGATTGGATGCGCCGGGCCGGAACGCCTCGTCGTTTTCGCGGCAGGCCTGCAAGGCCTGGGCATAGGCGCCCAGACCCTGGGCCACGGCCTGGCGCTGCGAGGGATTGAGCCGCGCCATCGCGGTGTTGACCTGCATCCGGCCATAGGCGTGGATCTGGTCCACCTTGCGCTTGCCGGCCCGGGTCAGCGACAGCTGCTTGACGCGGGCGTCGTCGCCGGCCACGGCTTCCTCCAGCTCGCCGGCCTCGATCAGCTTGGCCAGCATGCGGCTGATGCTGGACTTGTCCAGGCCCAGGAAGGGCGCGAGCTGCGCCGCCGTCATGGCGCCGCGCGCGTCGATCTCCAGCAGCGTGTGCACCGCCGAGGCGGAATGGCCGCTGGCCGCCAGCGTGGACTGCATGAAGCCGAGTTCGCGGACCATGCTGCGGGACGCGGCGCGGATGTCTTCGACGAGGGATGGGTCGGTGCTCATGGCGGCTCCATGGTGGGGCGGTGCAGGATTGGTTGTATCATACAACTAATATTCTGGCCGCGTCCAGCATCGTGCAATGGCAAGGGGCCGCCCGGAGCCGGCGGCCGGTCTTCAGGCGGAATCGAACAGGCGCAGGATGGCGTCGCGCGCGTGGACAGTGCGCGGATTGCGCATCGCGCCCTTGTTCCAGACCAGGTACAGATCATTGCGCTGTGCGACCGCGCGGCGCGGGGCCAGGGCGGCCAGGCGGCCGGCCTTGAGGGCAGGCGCGCACAGATAGTCGGGCAGGACGGACCAGCCGTGGCCCGCGATCACCAGGTCCTGGATGATGCGCAGGTCCGGGATGGTCATGGCCGCCTGCAAGGCGGGGGGCAGGCGGAACATCGCGTTCCAGACAGGTCGCACCAGGGGCAGGTCCTCGTCGTAGGCGATGAGGGGCAGCGATGCCAGTCCGGCGGCCAGGGCGCGCTTGTCCAGGCTGGCCGCCAGCGCGGGCGCGAGCACCAGCTGGAACCGCTCGGTGAGCAGTCTGGCGTAGCCATGCGCGCGCTCGTCGGGCAGGGACGCGGTGACGGCCAGGTCGGCGCTGGCGTCGCCGAGCAGGCCGTAGATGCGTTCGCGGTTGCCGGTGTGCACGCGGATCCGCAGGCCTTGCTCCATGAGCGGCGCCAGTCCGTCGGCCAGCCGCGCGGCGATGAAGTCGGCGGGGCCGGCGATGTGCAGCGTGCCGGACAGGTCGCCGCCCAGCTTGTAGCTGGCCAGGCGGGCTTGCAAGCCGTCGAGCATGGGGCCGACGGCGCGCGCCAGTTCATGGGCGGCGTCGGTGGGGGTGACGCCGCGCGCCCGCCGCAGGAACAGCGGCTTGCCGACGAAGGCTTCCAGCGCCTGGATGTGCAGGGACGCTGCCGGCTGGGTCATGCCCAGGCGTTCGGCGGCCCGCGAGAAGGATGAGAGCCGATAGGCCTCGATGAAGGTATGCAGATGATCCAGGTGGCTCATGGCGTCGTGCCGCCGGGCGGCGCGTGGTGGCCCCAGCCATAAGAAAAATTGGCCTGAGGGCATGAAATCATCATTTTATCTATCGATGGCGCTTGCCTAGAGTGTGCGCGTGTCTTGATTCACGCTTCATCCTCAGAGGGTCCATCATGCCGTTCGTGGTTTATCTTTTCGCGCTCAGCGCATTCGCGCTGGGCCTGGCCGAGTTCGTGCCGATCGGGTTGGCGCTCGCCATCGCCCGGGGGCTGCAGGTCGGCGTCGGGCAGGCGGGCAGCGCCGTGACGCTGTACGCGCTGGGCGCGACCTTCGCCGCGCCGGTGTTGAGCGCCGTGACGGCCGGCTGGCCGCGCCGGCGCGCCGTGCTGGCGGCGATGCTGGCGTTTGCGGCGGGCAGCCTGGCCGCCGCGCTGGCCCCCGACCTGGCGTCCATGCAGGCGGCGCGTTTCGTCGCCGGCATGGGACATGGCCTGTTTCTCGCCGTCGCGTCCGCCGCCGCCGCGCAGCTGGCGGGAGACGCCAAGGCCGGCCGCGCCGTGGCCGTGGTGTTCGCGGGCTTCACGGCCGCGATGGCGATCGGCGTTCCGGTCGGTGCCTATATCGGCGAGACGATCTCCTGGCGGCTCGTGCTGGCGGCGATCGCGGCTTGCGGCGGCGTGGGATGCGCGGGGCTGCTGTGGGGCATGAAAGCGCAGCCCGCTACGGACGCGGCGCGCGGCGCGGGGTCGGCGGGGCGGGCGCTGAAGACGCTGCTGCATCCGGCCTTGCTGGCCGCCACGGCGGTGACGGTGCTGGCCTACGCGGGATCGTTCTCGGCCTATACGTACGTCGCGCCGCTCCTGCTGGACACGACAGGCGTTGATGTCCGCGCCGTGGGGATGTACATGCTGGCCTACGGGCTGTTCGCCGCCATCGGCAATGCGCTGGGCGGCAGGTTGACCGACAGCCTCGGCGTGCAGCGCGCCAGTGTGGCCATCGTGGCGGGCATCGGCGCGGCGTCCCTGGGCATGTGGGCGGGCGCGCGTTCGCCAGTGGCGATGGGCGTGGCGGTCGCTGTGCTGGGCTTGTTCACCTATGCGGCGGTGCCCGCGCTGCAGGCCCGGCTGATGGGCATCGCCAGGCTGCGCGCGCCGCAGGCGCAGGGCGTGGCCGCCGGGTTGAACATCGCGGGCTTTAATTCCGGCATCGCGTTGGGCGCTTGGGCGGGCGGTCTGACTCTGGGGCTGTCGGGGGTGGCCCGAGTCGGACTGGCCGGCGGGCTGCTCGCGTTGCTGGGGCTGGCGCTGCTGCTGTGGCAGGCACGCACGCCGGTCAGTGTTGCTGACGAATGCCTGAATGAGTAATCAGGATATAAAAACTCTGTCGTTCGCGCGCGCCCGCGCCGCCGATATCGTCGCGGTTCGAGAGGGAAGCCTTCCCGACATGACAAGGAGAACCCGATGTCCCTACGCAATCTGCTGGCCGGCGCGGTCGCGGCGCTGGCCTTGCTGGCCGCCGCGCCCGCGACGGCGCAACACGCCAAGTTCCTGGTCAGCACCGACTGGCTGGAACAGAACCTGAAGAACCCCAAGGTGCGCGTGGTCGAGGTCAGCGTGAATCCCGGCCTGTACGAGCGCGGCCATATCCCGGGCGCGGCCAACGTCAGCTGGCATACCGACCTGGTCGACACCGTCAGCCGCGACATCGCGCCGCCCGCGCAGTTCCAGGCGCTGCTGGCGCGCGCCGGCATCGACGCCGATACCACCACGATCCTGTACGGCGACAACAACAACTGGTTCGCGGCCTGGGGCGCCTGGGTGTTCGACATCTACGGCATCCAGAACGTGAAGCTGCTGGACGGCGGCCGCAAGAAATGGGAGGCCGAGGGCCGGCCGCTGGCCAACAGCGCCACCGTGCACGCGCCGGGCAACGCCCGCGTCAAGGACGCCAACCCGGCGCTGCGCGCGCGGCTGCAGGACGTGCTGGCCGTGGCGCGTAAGGAAAAGCCCGGCGTGCTGGTCGATATCCGCTCGGCCGACGAATACAACGGCAAGATCTTCGCGCCCAACGGCGTGCCCGAGCTGGCGGTGCGCGCCGGCCATGTGCCGGGCGCGGTCAACGTGACCTGGAGCAAGCTGGTGGCCGAGGACGGCACCTTCAAGTCCGCCGAGGAACTGAAGGCCATCTACCAGGCCGCCGGGGTGGACGGCAGCAAGCCGGTCATCACCTACTGCCGCATCGGCGAGCGTTCCAGCCATTCCTGGTTCGCGCTGAGCAAGCTGCTGGGCTACGAGACGCGCAACTATGACGGTTCGTGGACCGAGTATGGCAACAGCGTGGGCTCGCCCATCAGCAACCCGGCCGGCACGGTCTGGGGCAAGACCTGATGCGCGCAGGCCTGACGGCGGCCGCCGGCGTGCTGGCGGCCGTCTTGTTGTGGGCAGGCTGGCTGTCGGGCCTGCCCGAGGTCGGGCGGGCGCTGTCCCTGTCGGCGCTGCTGGGCGCGGCCTTCGGCGTGGTCTTGCAGCGCTCGCGCTTCTGCTTCTATTGCATCGCGCGCGACTTCATCCAGCGGCGCGAAGCCTCGGGGCTGTACGCGGTGCTGATCGCGCTGGCCGCCGGCACGCTGGGCTATCACGCGGTGTTCGGCGCCTTTCTGCCGGTGCCGGGCGCCGATCGCCTCCCGCCGGGCGCGCATATCGGGCCGGTGAGCGTGGCGCTGGCGGTCGGGGCGTTTGTGTTCGGACTGGGCATGCGGATCTCGGGATCCTGCATCAGCGCGCACTTCTACCGCATCGGCGAGGGCGCGTCGGGCTCGTCCTTCGCGCTGCTGGGGGCGGCGGTCGGCTTCGCGCTGGGCTTTGCCTCTTGGAACACGCTGTACCTGTCGCTGATCCAGCAGGCGCCGGTGATCTGGCTGCCGCGTCATCTGGGCTATGGCGGCTCGGCGCTGCTGCAATGCGCGGCGCTGGCGGCGCTGGCGTGGGGGGTCGCGCGCCTGTCGCGGCCGGACGTCGCCGCGCGCGATGCCGGCGACGCCACGGCCGATGCGTGGCAGGTCGCGCTGCGGCTGCGCTGGCCCGCCGCCGCAGGCGGGCTGGCCGTGGCCTTCATCGCCGTGATCGCCTATCTGCGCGTCGCGCCGCTGGGCGTGACCGCCGAGCTGGGCAGCCTGGCGCGCACGGCGGCCTTCGATGCCGGCTGGCTGCCGGCGCGGCTGGCGGGGTTGGATGGTTTCGCCGGTTGCGCCACGGTGGTCAAGCAGGCGCTGCTGTCGAACAACGGCGTGTTCGTGCTGTCGCTGGTGGCGGGCGCCTGGGCCGCCGCGCTGGCGGCGGGGGCGTTCAAGCCCAGGCTGCCGTCGGCGGCGCAGATCGGCCGAAACTTCGCCGGCGGCGTGCTGATGGGCTGGGGCGGCATGACCGCGCTGGGCTGCACCGTGGGGACGCTGCTGTCGGGCGTGATGGCGGGGGCCTTGTCGGGGTGGGTCTTCGGGGCCTGCTGCTACGCGGGGATCTGGGCGGGGTTGAAGCTGGCGCCGGGCAGGGCGGCTGCCGCTTGAGGTCGAAGAGGGCGGGCCGGCAATGGCCCGCCGTGTATCGGAACGTCAGGGACGGACTACGCGCGGGTGTATCCGCGGGACGGCACACTAGGCCCAGGACAGCGCCACCGCCGCCACGGTGGTGGCCAGCGACGCCAGCGCCACGGCCGCGCCGATCAGCTTGCGCTTTTCCAGCTCGGTCCACAGCAGCACCCCGGTTAGACAGAGCGCGATCAGCGCGCCGCCGATGGTGTCGGACAGCAGCACCCAGGCCACGCCGGCGCCGTTGGCGCGATGGAAGTTCTGGATCACGCCCCACCAGCTCGCCGTGCTGCGGCGCGCGCTGGCCATGCCGCTTTGCGGCCAGAACTCCACCTGGACCTGATAGCCGGGCGCGCGGAACAACGCCTGCCAGCGCTCGGGCTGGCGCGCCACGGTGTCGCCCCAGCGCACGTCCCGCGCCGGCTCCTTGCGGATGCGCTCGGCCGGCTTGTCCAGCCGCAGCGCCTGTTGCAGCCAGCGCGCCACGTCGGCGTCGGTGCGCGGCAGGTCGGCAGGCGCCTGCAGATGCAGCGTCTCGACCACTGGGCCGGGCATGTCGATCTTCAGCACGGCGCGGTGGTTCTGGATGATGCCGCTGACGCCGAACAGCAGGCCCAGCAGCGCGCCCCACAGGCCCAGCCAGCCGTGCGCCTTGCGCAGCGCCTTCAGGTAGGTGCCACGCCGCGAGGGCGGACGGGGTCGGGCCGGCGCCTGGACGGCCACGTCGCGGGCGGCGCTCATGGCCGGGCCTCGCGCAGCCGCAGCGTGGTCACGGCATAGCTGTCCGCCGCGAAATGGCGTTGCGCCTCGCCGCCGCTGGCGGCGTAGACCTCGGTGTCGTCCATGCTGGGCAGATAGGCGATGCCGCGTCTGGCGTCATAGGCCATGTTGTGGGCCCAGGGACGCGTGCCGATGGCGGCCAGCCGGCGCAAGCGGCCGGACTCGCGGGCCTCGTAGATCGACAGCCGTGCGTCCGTGCCGCTGGGCGCCAGCAGCCAGCCGCGCCCAGCGTCGTAGGCCAGCGCGTTGATGTCGCGGCCGGCGGGCGCGCTGGCCAATACCGCGCCGCTGGCGGCGTCCAGGCTCAGCACGCGCGGGTCGGCGCCCCGGCAGGCCACGAACAGCCGCGCGCCGGCCGGATCGGCGGCCAGCGCGCCGGGACGCGGACACGAGGGCGGCTGCCACAGCCGGGTCACGGCCATGCGCCGCAGGTCGATGACGGCGACGCGGCCTTCATCGCGCAGCGGCAGCGCGGCCAGGCCCGGGCCCAGCAGGACGGGCGCGTCCAGCTTGGCGGCGGGCAGGTCCAGCTGGGCGCGCACGCAGTCGCAGGCCGGATCCAGGCGGTAGACGCGGGTCACGGCATCGCGCCGGCCGCTGGTCAGCAGCACCTGGCCGCTGTCCGGGTCGTACAGCACATTGTTGAGGTTGCCGGCGTCCACCGGCAGGCGCTTGAGCACGTGGCGATCGGAGGCGCGCACGACGATCACGCTGCCGTCCATGGAGGCGACGTAGATCCGGTCGGCGGATGGCGCCACGGCGGCGGCGTTGGCGCCTTCGGTGCCGGGAATGGTGACGGGCGCGGCCTGCGAGGCCGTGTCGTACACAGCCAGGCCGTTCTCGCGGCGCGCCAGCAGCAACTGGCCGCCGTCCGGCGTGAGCGCGGGGAAGCCCCAGCCGCCCGCGGCGCCGGGCATCGTGACGACGCCGCGTCCGGCCAGGATCGGATCGGCGCCATCGGCGCCGGCGGATGCGGCGGACAGATGCGACGCGCAGGCGGCGGCCAGCAGCAGGGAAAGCCGGATGCGCATGATCAGAACTCCACGCGGGTGGACAGCACGACCTGCCGCGCATCGCCCATGGAAATGAAGTACCGGTTGGCGCTGGAGGTGTAGTAGGTCCGGTCGAACAGGTTGTTGACGTTGAGCTGGAACTGCACGTTGCGCCCGGCGATGCGGGTGTCGTAGGTGGCGAAGGCGTTCATCACCGTGTAGGCCGGCAGCGTGAAGGAATTGGCCGAATCGCCCGGCCGCGTGCTGACGTAGCGGCCGGAGGCGCCCAGGCGCAGCCGGCCCTCGCCGATCTGGCCGGCGTTGTAGACCAGGGCCAGCGAGCCGGTGTGACGGGCCACGTTCCACAGGCGCTTGCCCTGGTAGAGCGGATCCTCGGTGGTGACGGCCTGCAGGTAGGCGTAGCTGGCGATGAAGTCCCAGCGCCGGGACAGCGCGCCGCTCACGTCCAGCTCCACGCCGCGCGAGCGCGCCGCGCCGCTGGTGCGCCAGTCCGTCAGTTTGGTGACGTCGTTGTATTGCGAGACCAGCACGTTGCGCTTGCGGATGTCGAACAGCGCGAGGGTGCCCGTGGTCTGTCCCGGCATGTCCCATTTCAGGCCCAGCTCCCAGGACTTGGCCTGTTCGGGCGCGACGCCGGAATCGATCATCGCGCCGCTGGACAGCGGCGCGATGGTGGAGGTGGGTTTGAGCGATTCGGTATAGCTGGCATAGAGCGACAGTTCGGGCGTCCATTTGTAGACCAGCCCGGCGCGCGGCAGCCACTTGCCGCCGGCGATGTCGGTGTTGGTCTTGAAGGGTCGGCCACGACCGGCCAGCTGTTCGTAGTGCTGGTAGCGCAGTCCGCCCACCAGCAGCCAGCGTTCATTCAGGTGCAGCGTGTCCTGCAGGAAGAACGAGGTGGCGCGCAGCTTGTCGGTCTGGTCGCTGTCGCTGGCGACCACGGTGGTGCCCGGTCCCTGCCGGTCGTAGACCGGGTCGACGTAGCTGAAGGGACGCGAGATGGCCTGGCGGATCAGGTCGGAGCGGAAGATCTTGCGCCGCTCGTAGTCGGCGCCGACCTGCAGGTCATTGCGCAGCCCGCCCAGGTCGACGCGGCCGTCCAGGTAGCCGATCACGTAGTGGTCGGTGGACAGCGCGCCGCGCGTGCCGTCGTTGCTGCGCCGCAGGGTGCCGGCGGCGGGGTCCAGGCTGGTGACCCGCACCTGATTGGCGTCGTAGCGTTCCTGGTTCCAGCTGTAGCCCAGGTGGGCCTTCCAGCGCTCGTCCAGCCGCTGGTCGACCGTGACCTGCGCCAGTTCGGTGCTGCCCCACATATTGTTGTAGGGCTCGTCCAGCCGGCGGCGCGAGGGAATGTCCAGCGGCTTGCCGGTGTTGGGGTCCAGCGCGGTGCCGCGGTCGAACGGGTACATGTAGTCGCGGTGTTCGTAGGACGCCACGACCTGGGTGTCCTCGCCATACCAGGCCAGCGACGGAGCGACGAGCGTGTCGCGGCGGCGGCCGAAGTCGCGCCAGTAGTCCTCGTTGCTGGTGTCCACCACCAGGCGGTAGGCCAGCCGCGAATCGCCGATCGGGCCGGTGCTGTCCAGCGTGGCGCCGACGCCGTTGCGGCTGTGCGCGTAGGTCGAACCGCTCAGCGTGATGGCGTGGTACGGCGTGAGCAGGGGGCGCTTGCCGACGATGTTGATCACGCCGCCGGGATCCATGATGCCGTACAGCAGCGAGGCCGGGCCTTTCAGCACTTCCACCGTCTCGGCGGCGGCGTTCAGGCCGCGCCCCTGCACCAGCGGCATGCCGTTGCGCATGATGGAGCCGTCGCGGTTGGCGCCGAAGCCGCGCTTCATCAGCGTGTCTTGCGTGCCGGCCAGCGTGTTGCCCTGGGTGATGCCGCTGACGTTGGCCAGCGCGTCGTCCAGGTTGCGCGGGCGCTGGTCCCGCAGCACCTGCGCGGGCACCACATTGATGGCTTGCGGCTGGTCCAGCACCGGCACGGACGAGCGCGCCACCGAGGCGGTGGGCTCGGGCTGGTAGCCGCCCTCGGCCACCGACGCGCCTTGCACCGTTACGGGTTCGAGTTGCGCGGCGTCGGCGGCGGGCGGGGCAGGGCGCACGGTATAGACATTGTCTGCGCGCCGCTCGGCCCGCAGTCCGGTGCCGTCCAGCAGGCGCGAGAAACCCTGTTCGACGCTGTAGGCGCCGTTCAGGCCCCGGCTCTGCAGGCCGGCGACCAGGCGGGCGTCCAGCGACAGCGTGACGCCGGCCTGGCTGGCGTACTGGTTGAGCGCCTGCGCCAGCGGACCGGGCGGCACCTGGAACGCGGCGGGCGCCTGCGCCTGGACGGGCGTCGACAGCGCCAGGACGCCCAGCGGCGCGGACAGGACGGCCGCCAGCGCGCGGGCGCGGAACGGGGTTCGGAGACGACGGACTTGCATGGGGATTCCTTGGCGGCGGACGCGCGGCGCGCGGCGTACATCAGGCATGCCAAGCGAGATGGGAAAAGGGGAACCGGAAAATCGTCGCTGTTACAAAATAGTTGGCAACGCCCTTGCCGGCGTCGGCGCTTCGACGGTACAGCTCAGGCGCTTTCCAGCCTGACCCAGCCCGGCAGCACGCGCCGCGCCCGCACCGGTAGCGTCGCTTCCAGCGCGCGCAGCGCGCGGTCGGTGTCGGCCAGCGGGAAGACACCGACCAGCGGCAGGTCGGCGACGCCGGGCGCACAGGTGAGCAGGCCACGGCGATAGCGCGCCAGCTCGGCGGTGAAGTCCGCCAGTGGCACGGCGTTGGCCACCAGCTCGCCGCGCGTCCAGGCGCCGCTGCCCGGCGCCAGCGGTTCCGGCGCGCCGATGGCGTTGCCGTCGATCGCACAGCCGAATCCGGCCTGGACCTGGCGCGCGGGGGCATGCCCGGGCTGGATCTCCACGGCGCCGGCATGCACGTCCAGCCAGGCGCGGCCGCCATCCCGGCGCACCGCGAAGCGCGTGCCCAGCGCGCGTAGTCGCGCATGACCCAGGTCCAGCACGAAGGGGCGGGCGGGGGCCGTGGCGTCGGGCTGGGTTTCTATCATGGCCTGGCCGTCGATCAACACGACGCGGCGGACATGGGTGTCGAAGCGCAGGTCGACCGCGCTGGCGGTGTCCAGCCACAGGCGCGAGCCATCCGGCAGCGTGTCGTGGCGGGTCTGGCCCACGTCGGTGCGCAGATCGGCCAGATGGCGCCGGGTGACGGGTTGGGTCCAGGCGGCCGCGCCCAGCCCGCCCGCGCCGGCCAGCAGCGCGACGGCGCGCAGCACGCGCCGACGGCCCTGGCCCGCGCGGGTCAGCGCGTCCAGCTCGGCCTGGCCGGCAATGGCGTCGAAGCGGGCGCTGACGGCCATGACGGCGTCCCAGGCCTGGCGGTGCAGCGTCGAGGCGGACAGCCAGGCCTGCCACTGCCGGGTCTCGTCGGCGCCGGCGCGGTCGTCGCGCAGGCGTGCGTACCATTCCGAGGCGGCTTCCAGCGCCTGGCGGTCGGGGCTGGAGCAGGCGGCGGTCCTCATTGCAGGCCTTGTCCGATCAGCAGGCATTGCAGCATGGCCTGGGCCATGTATTTCTTCACCATGCGCTCGGACACGCCCAGCCGCAGGCCGATGTCGGCATAGGTGTGGCCGCCCAGCTGGGCCAGCAGGAAGGCCTCGCGGGCGCGGCCGGGCAGGCGGTGCAGCATGGCGTCGATTTCCAGCAGCGCTTCGAGCACCAGCGCGCGTTGCTCCGGCGACGGGGCGCAGGCCTCGGGGCGCAGCGCCAGCGCCTGCAGGTAAGCCTGTTCCAGGTCGCGGCGGCGCCACAGGTTGACGATCAGGCCGTGGGCAATGCGGGTGAGGAAGGCGCGCGGTTCGCGCAGCGCGTGGCCGTCGCGCGAGACCATCAGGCGCAAGAAGGTGTCCTGCGCAAGGTCGGCCGCGTCGTGATCGTCGCGCAGGCGCCGGCGCAGCCAGGATCTCAGCCAGGCGTGATGCGATTGATAGAGCGATTCAACGGCATGCGGGGCTGACAGATCGCCGGAAGACACGGTAACTCCAAGCCTGAAAGAATAATAGGAATCGTTCCTATTATTGTAGCGAAGGAGTCGTGATGTGGCGCGGTCTTGGCGGAAAAAGGCGGGATACCGGCAGGCGGGGGATGCCGCCGGCCGGTTTTCGAGATGGCGGCGCGCTGGCGGAAAGCCTGCTCGCGCGGCCTTACTTGAACAGCGCCGCGTTCTCGGCCAGCGCCGCGTCGGCGCATTCCGCGTCCAGGTGGCCGCCGGGCGCGCCGGCCACGCCGATGGCGCCGATCACGGCGGAGCCGGCCTTGACCGGCACGCCGCCGCCCAGCAGCAGGAAGCCGGGGATGTCCGTCAGGTTGGCGGCGCCGGGGTTCTTCTGCGCGTTTTCCATCATGGCCAGCGTGGGCGACTTGGCCGAGACCGAGGTGAAGGCCTTGGCGCGGCTGGCCTCGACAGTGTGCGGGCCGGCGTTGTCGGCGCGCACGAAGGCCTTGAGCACGCCGGCGCGGTCGACGACCGCGGCGCTGACGTTGTAGCCCTTGGCCTGGCAGGCGGCGACGCTGGCCGTGGCCAGCTTCTGCGCGTCGGCGGTGGAGATATTGCTTTCGGTGAGCACGGCGGCCTGGGCCATGCCGGCGGCCAGGGTGGAGGCGAGGGCCAGCGCGGCGAGCGGGAATCGGGTCATGTCTGCGTCCTTTCTACGATGTGTGATCAGGTGCGGACAGTGTGGCCAAAAGCGCCGCGCGCCGGTATACGCCCGATTACGCCCGGGCCTCCGTAGCGCTATGGAGGCGGGCCTGGCGGGGCCGGCGGATGGCCTGCCGTCGCCAGTATGTCAAGGCGCGCGGGGCGCTCCTATCCGGCGCGGCACTCGTAGGTGCGCACGGCGTGCGTGGGGCCAGGCCGGGCTTGCGGCTCGACTTCCTGGCCCGACTCGTCGAACGCGCGCGCGATGCTGAAGCCGGCGCGCGCCAGCGCCTGCTGGAGCGCGGCCGAATCCAGGATGCGCATGGTCAGCGTGCGCTCGGCCACCTTGGCGCCATCCTTGTGGATCTCGAACACGCGATGGTTGACCTTGGTGGCGGGGTCGAACGTCGAGGTGCCATAGATCTCGAAGGTCACGCCGCAGGCATCGATCGCGCTGCCGACCTTCTGCCGTGCATGATTCAGCGTGTCCAGCGTCTCGGGCTCGCGCAGGCCGGTCTGGAACAGCGCGCGCGAGCCCGGTCCCATGTGCGCCCTGATCGAGCCCAGCGCCGCGTACAGCGCCTCGTCGGTGCAGGCGTGCTGCAGCGCGTTGTCGACGGCCATGACCAGGTCGAACGGGCGTTCCAGCCGCAGCGTGCGCATATCGCCCTGGACAAAGCACAGGCCGGGCCTGTCGCCGTGCGCCTGCGTGGCCAGCGCCACCATCTCCGGCGAGGCGTCGACGCCCGTGACGTCGGCCCGTTGCGCCAGGCGCGCCGCCAGGTTGCCGCAGCCGCTCGCCAGCTCCAGGATGCTGGCGGCGTCGCCGGCGAGCCGGCACATGAAGGCGTGTTCCGCGTCGTCCTGCGGCGTGAGCAGCTTGTACACGGAGGCGTCGGTGTAGATCGATTGCACGGTGGATTCTCCTGGTTCAGACGGCGACGACGTTCACGCGCGTCGGGCACAGCAGCGATTTCAGGGGGACTTGCACCGACGTCTGCCGGCTGTCGGTCCAGTGGTCCTGCATGGCGATCTGCCTGATGGTGTGCTCGGCCAGCATCAGGACCAGCTCGCGCGCCCAGCAGCGGTCGTGCGAATGGCCGAACGGCAGGTAGTGGTCGGAGGCTTCTGGGTTGCTCACGCCCAGCCAGCGGTCCGGTTCATAGGCGTCGGCGTCGGGCCAGTGGCGGGGATCGCGCTGCGTGATCAGCGGAATGACCAGCACGTCGTCGGTCTCGCGGATGCGCGCGTCGACAGCGGTGAATTCCTGGCAGGCGTTGCGGTGGTACATCCAGGCGGGCGGCATCAGGCGCAGCGTTTCGGTGATGCAGTCGCGCGGCCGTTCGCGCGCGTCGCGGGCGGATGCCAGCCACAGCGCGTTCGTCACCAGGCAGGCCACCGTGATGCACATGGAACGGGCGGTGCGCCGGTACAGCGTTACGGCCCGGCGTCGCTCGTGGGCGTCGGGCGCTTCGTTGACCAGCTGCGCCAGCGCCGAGGAATGGATGGGCGCGCAGCGATGCAGCAGCCGCGTCATCAACCGCGACGACAGGCCGTCCACCAGCGGCTTGAGCCAGCCGGTCCGGTTGGCGACGCGATGGGTGAGGGCGTAGATGGGCCAGGGGTCCGACGCGTACAGGCGCTGTTGCAGATAGAGGTAGCCGGCGTCGGGCCAGCGCCCGGCCAGGCTGGGGCCGGGCTCGGGCGGGCTTTCGGCGACGCGCCGCGCGTCCTGCCCGACCGCGCGCATCACGGCCGAGAACGTCGTCTTGGCGATCGGCTGGCCCAGGATGGGCTTGAAGACGATGCGCTCGAAATCGTACATGGGCCGCGCGGCCAGGATGGCTTTCGACAAGGGGCCGTCCGTCACGCCCACGGTCTGCTCGTCGATGCGGAACACACCGCGCTGGCTGGGGTCGTCGAACAGCCGGCGTATTTCCTTGTGATAGTGGATCGTTCTATTGTCCATTTCGTACATCCGCGTGTAGACCGTCCCGGCTCGCGAGCGAGCGGGAATCCAGTGCTGTCATGGCGGTCCGGATGGATGCGGCATGACAGGAACGAGGCGCGACAAACCACGGCCAACGCCGCTCGGAGAGCGGTTGGCGGTCAGGATGATGAGGCGGGCGGAAAGGCGCTATCCCGCTGCCGGGCGTGGACGTGCGGTCAAAAAAGAACGCCGGAGCCTGAACCCCGGCGTTCTTTCTTCACGCTAGATGAGGTAAGGCCGCCAGGCGGCGGCCTTGAGCTTCGACGAACGGCTGAAACGCGAGAGCTGCTTTTTTATCGATTTGATCATAGCCTTCTCCGTTAAGTGTAGTAGTCGAGTCGTAGGGTGGGAGACGAAACGACAGCGGATGTACTGCACCGGCCACTGCGATTCATCGCCCGCGCAAAAGCTAGCATCAGCAATATTTTTGGGTCAAGCGGCATCGTGTTCAGAGGGGCGTAAGACAAAGCTTTGGGTGGGCGCGTGCTACGCGCGCCGCGCAGCATCGGCGCGGGTGGGCCGATGAGCATTTTCTTTTCGCGGCTTGCTCAGCTTTCGTGACTACAGGCCCTGATCCAGCAGCGATGCGTACTGGCGGATCAGCTGCGCCAGCGAGTCGGCCTCGAGCTTGGCGTAGACATTGGCGCGATAGGTTTCCACCGTGCGCGGCGACAGCTCGAACTCGCGCGCGATTTCCTTGTTGCTCAGGCCCTGGACGATGCGCGCGGCCACGTCGCGCTCGCGTCCGGACAGGCGCGCCAGGCGGTCGCTGGCGGCCTGCGTCAGCGACAGTCGTTCGCGGCTGGCGACGTGCGCGCGCACGGCGGCCTGCACCGCGTCCAGGAACACATCGTCGTCCACCGGTTTTTGCAGGAACTCGATGGCGCCGCCCTTGAAGGCGCGGCGGCACAGGTCGACGTTGGCGTGGCCCGTCAGCATGATCACCGGCAGGTCCGATTGCTCCGCCAGCCGCGACAGCACGTCCAGGCCGCCGATGCCCGGCATGCGGATGTCCAGCACCACGCAGCCGATGGCCTGGGGCGGCAGCGAATCCAGGAAGGCGACGGGATCGCCGTGGCCGACGCTGCGCAGGCCGACGCTGCGCAGCAGCAGGGCCAGCGCGTCGCGCACCGCGTCGTCGTCGTCGACCAGGTAGACCAGCGGGGATTGGGCGTGCGCGTGGGCAGGAGGGGATGTGGTCATGGGCGGACTCCGGCGCGCGGCAGGCGCACGGTGAAACAGGCGCCGGCGGGCGTCAGGTTGCGCGCCTCGATGCGCGCATCCATCGCGCCGGCCAGGGTCTCGCACAGCGCCAGGCCCAGGCCCATGCCTTGCGCGCGGGTGGTGTAGAACGGCTGGTACAGGCGCGGCAGCGCCTCGGGCGCGATGCCGGGGCCGTTGTCGCGCACGCTGAGCAGGTAGTGGTCGCCATCCACCGCGCCGTTCAGCTCGATCAGCCCCTGGCCGGCGGCGCCGGCGCGCATGCCGGCCAGCGCGTCAACGGCGTTCTGCACCAGGTTGTGCAGGATCTGTTCCAGCGCCACGCGGTCGCCCAGCGGGCGTTCGCCGGGGGCGTCGTTGCGCCACGCCAGGCGCACGCCCTGGCGCGCCAGCTCCTGCTCGCGTAGGAAGCGCAGCGAATTCGCCAGCGCCTCGGGATCCAGCGCCTCGCGCGCGGCGGGCGCGCTGGGGCGCACCAGCGCGCGCATGCGGGCGATGATGTCGGCCGCGCGGCGGGCCTGGCCGGCGCTGGCCCGCAGGGCCTCGCGCACGGCGGGCCGTTCGTCTTCGTCGTCCAGCATGCGTTCGGCGGCGCGGGTCTGGGCCAGGATGGCGGTCAGCGGCTGGTTCAGCTCGTGGGCGATGCCCGCGGCCATCTCGCCCAGCGTGCCCAGGCGTTCCATGGCCGCCACGCGGGCCTGCTCGCGTTGGCGCAGGGCCTCGGCGCGGCCGCGACGCCAGGCGGCGGCGCCGGCGACCAGCAGCGCGCTGGCGGCGGCCCAGGCCAGCCATTGCGCCCAGGGCCAGGAAGCGGGCGTCAGCACGCGTTCGCTGCGCAGGGCGAAGGGCTGGCTGGCGGCGCCCAGCGGTTTCTGCAGCGACAGCGTCCAGCCGTGCGCGCCGGCGTCCTGGCGCGCCAGCAGGCGCAGCGGCTCGGGGCCGATGGACAGGCTCAGGTTGGCCAGCGCGTCGGGGAAGTCGCCGTCCTGCAGCAGCTGGCGCGCGTCCAGCAGCAGGCTCCAGCTGGACGGAGCCACCAGCCAGTAGCGCGCCGCGTCCACCGGCAGCGTGACGGGACGACCCTGCGCGCGCGCCTGCGCCACGGCGGCGTCCAGGCCGGCGGGCGGCGGCAGGCTGCCGGCCCAGGCGCCGTCGCGCAGCTGGCCCAGCCCCAGCAGCTGCGGCAGCGACGGGCGCAGGCTGGGATACAGGCGCTCGGGCGCGGGCGGATGCGACAGGGCGGCCAGCGTGGCCAGCACCGCCTCGTGCTGTACGGTCTTCTGGCTGAGCATGCGCTGGGCGATGCTGGTGCCCTGGAAAAAGGCGTCGTACTGGCGCAGATAGTCCTGCCGCCCGATCCAGGCGGCGCCCAGGCCGAACAGCAGCAACCAGCAGAGCAATGCGCCGTAGCGCGCAGGGAATTTCACCGGGGCATTATGCCTCGCGGCGCAGGCGGGCCGGCATCCGTAAGGCTACGGAGGCGCCGTGCCCGCGCCGCTCGCCAGGCAGGCGCTCAGGCGTTCGGGCGGCCAACCGCCCCGGCTGGCGTCGCCACGGTCATCTGGTACAACGCCGCGACCAGGTCGGACTGTGTCACCAGGCCGCGCAGCACGCCGTCCTGGTCCAGCACCGGCACGCAATGCAGGCCGTCCGCCATGGGACGGGCAAGCTCCACGGCCGGCAGTTCCGGCGTGGCGAAAGGCCCATTCGAGCGCATGCAATCCATGACCAGCAGGTCCGGGCCCTCATGCACCGGCGCGAGCCTGGCCTTGCGCGCCAGCACGTCGGCCTGGTCGATCATGCCGGCATAGCGCCCGGCGGCGTCGAGCACGGGCAGGGTCTGCAAGCGGTGCTTGCCGTACAGGCGGATGGCATAGTCCAGCGGATCGTTCTGCTGCACCGAGACCAGATCGCGCGACATGATGTCGGCGCAGCGTACATCGCCGAAGCGTCGCACGCTGGCGCGCAGCTCGGCTTCCATCACGATGTCTTCCAGGTCTTCCTTGCTGATGTCCAGCAGCTCGCCGCGCTGGCTCAGCGCCTGGTCCAGGTCGGCGCGGGAAAAACCCAGGCGCGCGCTGGGCGCGGGGTCGCGCGTCAGATGCGAGGCGGCCGGCTCGGCGTGGCGGCGCGGATAGTTGCGGCGCAGCGCGCCGTTGAAGGCCACGGCGATGGACAGCAGGATCACGGAGTTCAGCGCCACCGGCCACAGCACGAAGCCGTAGCCCAGGCTGGCCACGGCCGGGCCGCCCAGGACGGCGGTCAGCGCCACCGCGCCGCTGGGCGGATGCAGGCAGCGCAGCGTGAACATGGCGGCGATGGCCAGCGAGCCGGCCGCCGCCGCGGCCAGGCCCGGATCCGCAATGGCATGGGCGCAGGCCACGCCGATCAGCGCGGACACCAGATTGCCGGCCATGATGGACCAGGGCTGGGCCAGCGGGCTGGCGGGCGCGGCGAACAGCAGCACGGCGGACGCGCCCATCGGCGCGATGAACCAGGGATTGGCTTCGCCCAGCGCGTGGCGGCCGACCCATTCGGTGCAGAACAGGCCGATCAGCGCGCCCAGCGCGCCATAGATCTTTTCGCGGGCGCTCGCGCCCACGGGCGCCGGGGCGAACGATGCCAGCCAGCGCTTGAATGCAACATCCAACTTTCTCTCCTCGCGGGCCGCAGGGCGGGGTCGCGGGGCAAAAATTTAGCACGGCCGCCATAACGGGCGGTCATGAGCTTATGCCGGAGTCGCGGCGGCGCGCAGCGCCCACAGCACGTCCAGCACGTGGCGGGTGGCCAGCTCGATATCGCCGGCGCGGTGGGCGATGCCCAGCGGACGCCACAGCGCGGGACGCAGCGGCCGCATGGCGATGCGCGGGTCGGGCTGCGGCGCGGTGGCTTCATGGGGCAGCAGCGTCGCGCCGTAGCCGGCCGCCACCAGGCTCTTGATGGCGTCGTTGTAATTGAGCTGGATGCGCGCGCGCGGGTTCAGGCCGGCGGCGGCGAACCATTCGGCGGTCAGGCGCGACAGCCGCGTGCTGGCATCGTTCAGGATCAGCGGGCGCTCGGCCAGCCAGGCGGGCGTGAGGCGGGCCGGCGCCCGCCAGGACGCGGGCAGGAAGGCCAGCACCGGATCGCGCCGCCACGGCCGCAGCACCAGGCCGTCCATGGGCGGCTGGGGCAGCGCCACCAGGCCCAGGTCCAGCGTGCCGTCGGCCAGCCGCAGCAAGGTTTCCTGCGAGGTCAGCACGGCCACCTGCACGTCGATGCGCGGGTGGTCGCGCGCCAGCGTTTCCAGCGCCTGCGGCAGCAGGTGGGCGATGGCGCCCGTGGACGCGCCCAGCCGCACGCGGCCCTCCAGCCCCTGGACCTGGCGCTGCACGTCGTCCAGCGCCTGGCTGGCGTCGGCCAGCAGGCGGCGGGCGCGGGCCAGCAGGGTTTCGCCGATGGCGGTGGGGCGCACCTGCCCGCGCGTGCGCGTGAGCAGCGCCGCGCCCACCTGCGCCTCCAGGTCGGCCACGTGCAGGCTGATGGTGGGCGGCGCCAGGTGCAGGGCGCGCGCGGCGTTGGCGAAGGAGCCCAGGTCGGCGATGGCGACCAGGGTGCGCAGCCGGTCCAGGCTGATTTCCCGCATGACGGATCCTTATTCAGAAAAACTGAATCAGGCAGTCATGATATTCGACTTTGATAATCTTGGCGTCTGGCCGAAGATGGATGCCATCACGCCGACCCGGGGATGACGGAGCGCAGCAAGCATCCGAGACCCGGGCGGCCCGTCCACCGCAATCCCATCACCAGGAAGCACCGCGCCATGACGCAACCCCTCGTATTCATCGACGGCGACCAAGGCACCACCGGCCTGCAGATCCATGAACGGCTCCAGGGCCGCGACGACCTGCGCCTGCTGACGCTGCCGGCGGCCGAGCGCAAGGACGCCGCGCGCCGCGCCGAGGCCATCAACGCCTGCGATATCGCCATCCTGTGCCTGCCGGACGAGCCGGCGCGGCAGGCGGTGGCGTCCATCCGCAATCCCAAGGTGCAGGTGATCGACGCCAGTTCCGCGCATCGCACCACCGAGGGCTGGGTCTATGGCTTTCCCGAAATGACGCCCGGCCAGGACGAACGCATCGCTGGCGCGTCGCGGGTGAGCAATCCCGGCTGCTATCCGACCGGCGCCATCGCCTTGCTGCGCCCGCTGGTCGAGGCCGGCCTGCTGCCGGCCGACTATCCGCTGGCGGTGCAGGCGGTGTCGGGCTATTCGGGCGGCGGCCGCGCCAGCGTGGACGCCTACGAAGGGCCGGACGCGGCGGCGCAGCCGCCGTTCCAGGTCTACGGTCTGGGCCTGGCGCACAAGCACACGCCGGAAATCCAGCGCCATGCGGGCCTGACGCAGCGGCCCGTGTTCCTGCCGTCGTATGGCGCGTTCCGCCAGGGCATCGTGCTGACCGTGCCGCTGCAACTGCGGCTGCTGCCGGCCGGCGCGGATCTCGCCGCCCTGCAGGCCTGCCTGGCCGAGCGCTATGCCGGGTCGCGCCACGTGCAGGTCGCGTCGCTGGAGGAATCGGCGGCGCAGGCGCGGCTGGAGCCGCAGGCGCTGAACGGCACCAACGACCTGCGCCTGTCGGTGCATGGCAACGCCGCCGAGGGGCAGGCGCTGCTCGCCGCCGTGTTCGACAACCTGGGCAAGGGCGCGTCGGGCGCGGCGGTGCAGAACCTGGATCTGATGCTGGCGCGACACTGAAGACGTAAGACTCGTCCGATGTTGAGGGTCGGACGACCCGGGCAGGGGGGCTGGCGGGCTAAGCTCTGAGCTTGCGCCCGCCGCGCGGCTGCGTGGCGGGCTGTCCGGCAATCGACACGGAAGGACCTTGCATCATGTTTGGCCAGTCTCCCGATGAGTACATGTCCGAGCGTTACCGCCGCCAGCCCTCGCAGGCGCTGGCAGCCATCAACACCCATATCGCCTCTGGCGACCTCGCCAGCGCGCTGGAAATCCTGCGCCAGCTGGCCATGGCGCGTGGCGGCATGCAGATCGTGGCCGAGCGCGCCAAGCTCAACTCGACCCAGATCTATCGCATGCTGTCGCGCAAGGGCAATCCCACCCTGAGCGGCCTGACGGCTATCCTGCAGGCGCTGGACCTGGGAATATCCGTACACGCGCTGCCCGCTGAAACGCCCGACGCCACCACGCGTCAGCCGGAAGACCCGCGCATCACCTGACGCGCGCCGCGCACGGCAAGGCAAGCCGCGCGCGATGCCCCCGCAGCTCAGGCCTCAGACGAATCCCCCCAACCAGCACCAGCCTTCCCAGACCGGGGCCGCACGGAGCCGGCTTTGCCGGTCCGTAGCGGCGTCCCACGGGGGGAAGCGCGTAGCGCTCAGGGGGGGGCTTCTCTTCCGGTCCGTCGCGGCGCCCCTGGGGGAAGCGCGCAGCGCTCGGGGGGGACCATTTCAGTCACCACTTCATTTCGCCCTTGGCGACTTTCGCGCTCAGCTCCAAAGAGGCGGGCTCGCCGGCCTGCGGGTACTTCGCCTTCATGGCCGCGATCAGCGCCGCGCTGTCCTTGGCCTGGGCGGCGGCCGCGTCGAAGGCGCGGATGTAGCCGGCCGTGTAGCGCACGGATTCGACGGTCAGCGGCGCGCCTTGCGCGTAGTGGCCGGGGATCACGGTCTTGGGCTTGAGCGCCTCGATGCGCGCCAGCGTCGCCAGCCAGTCCTGGTGCGACTTGGGCGTCTGGGTGTCGGCCATCCACACATGCAGGTTGCCGAACACGACCACGCCGCCCGCCACGGTCCGCAGCGAAGGGATCCAGACGAAGCTGCGGTCGGGCTGTGCGCTGTCCAGGCCGTTGATCTCCAGCTTGCGGCCTTCCAGCGTCAGGCTGTTGCCGGCCAGCACCTCGGGAACCACGGTGCGGGCCGGGGCGTCGGCGCCCAGCTTCGGGCCCCAGTAGGCCAGCTTGCCGTCCACGGTTTCCTTGATGTGGCGCACGGTCGGCTCGGACGCGACCACCTTGGCGTCGGGGAAGGCGGCCAGCACGGTGTCCAGGCCGAAATAAAAGTCGGGGTCGCCGTGGCTGATGTAGATCGTGCTCAGCTTCTTGCCGCTGGCGCGGATCATGTCCACGACCTTGGCGGCCTGGGACTTGCCGAATTGGGCGTCGATCAGGATGGCTTCGCGCTCGCCCGTCACCAGCGTGGACGAAACCGGGAAGATCGCGGCGGCGCCGGGGTTGTAGTGGGTCACATGCAGCGCCTGCTCGGCGGCCTGGGCGGCTGGCAGGGCCAGCAGGACCAGGGCGGCGCCGGCCAGCAGGCGGCGCAGCGGGGCGGGGCGGAGGGCGAGGGGGGACGTCATGGCGGGTTCCTTTGGGTTCGGTCAGTCGATGGATGACAGTCTAGGGGCGCGCCGCATCCGGATAAACCGCAAGCCGGGCCAGAGTCTGTTGCACGGATCGATCAAATACCGCCCGGATCGGGCGGCTCACGGTCCGCCAGCGTTTCCACCACCAGCCGGCGCAGCCAGGAGCTGCCGGGATCGCTGTCGAAGCGCGCGTGCCAGTGCACCGTCACCGTCAGCTCGGGCAGCGCCAGCGGCAGCGGGCGGACCTCGAAGTCGCGCTCGCGGTTGAACCACAGCGCCACGCGGCGAGGCAGGGTGACGGTCAGGTCGGTGCGGCGCACGATCTCGGCGGCGGCGGTGAAATGGGGCAGGGTCAGATAGGGCTGGCGCAGCAATCCGACTTCGGCCAGCACGTCGTCCAGCAGCCGGTGGGCGCTGGCGCGCGAAGCCACCAGGATGTGGTCCAGCCGCTTGAACTGGCCGCGCGTCAGGCCGCGCGACAGCACCGGGTGGCCGCGCCGCGCCATGCAGACATAGTGCTCGCTGAACAGCACGGCATGCCGGGTATGACGGCCCAGTCCGGCCAGGTTGCCGATGGCCAGGTCGACGCCGCCGTCCTTGAGCGCCTGGGGCAGCGCTTCCATCGGCACCTCGACCACTTCGATCTGCAGGCGCGGCGCCAGCGCGTGCACCCGTTCCATCAGCAGCGGCAGGAACACCATTTCACCGATGTCCGACATGGACAGCGTGAAGCGCCGCGCGCTGGTGGCGGGGTCGAAGCGGTGCCGCAGGCTGAGCGCGTCGGCGAAGGCGTCCATGCCCTGGCCGATCGGCCCGGCCAGCGCGAAGGCGACGGGCGTGGGCTGCATGCCGGCGGCGGTGCGCAGGAACAGCGGATCGTCGAACTTCTCGCGCAGCCGCGCCAGCGCGTAGCTGACGGCGGGTTGCGTCAGATGCAGCCGCTCGGCCGCGCGGGTCACGCTGCGCTCCTGCATCACGGTCAGGAAAACCCGCATGAGGTTCAGGTCAAAGTCCAAGCGTTGCCTCTCATATCAGTCTGATTTATAAGAAAAATAATAACCATAAATTTGACGTATAAATAGTTGATACCTAGACTATTTTCAACAGTCGGCAGGCAGTCGCGGACCGACGCCAACAAGGGGAAACACGAGCATGCATGCGCAGACATTGCCGGCGATGCTGATGGACCAGGCCGCGCGCCAGGGCGCGCGCGCCTGGGTCCAGGCGCCGGGCGGAACACTGGAATATGGCGAGGCGCCGGCGCACGCGGCGCGCTGGGCCGCGCTGCTGGCCGCCCATGGCGTGCGCCGGGGCGACCGCGTGGCGCTGATGGCGGGCAACCGGATCGAGTTCCTGTCGGTGGTGCTGGGCTGCGGCTGGCTGGGCGCGGTGGCGGTGCCGATCAATACCGCGTCGCGCGGCATGCAGCTGAGTCACATCCTGGAGAACAGCGCCTGCGTGCTGCTGGTGGCGGATGCGGCTTCCTGCGGCGGGCTGGCGACGGTGGATGGCGACAGCCTGGCCCTGCGCGAGATCTGGCTGCTGGACGGCGATGCGCCGCCGGCGGGGCTGGCGCTGCCCGCGCCGGCCCGGGGGGGGCCCGCCGCGCCGCCCGCAGGGGTCGCACCCGGCGACCGGGGGGCGGGGGCGAAG